>CACZWA010000083.1 GCA_902784685.1 uncultured Ruminococcus sp. | reverse complement strand
TTATTTCAAGCTTTTTTTGAACTTTACGAAGCTCAAGATATTTTTTTGCTTTTTTTGCCTGATGTTCAAGCGGAGTAAGATTATTGCCGATTTCGGTGAGAATATCGTCAATTCTTAAAAGGTTGTCGTTTGTCTGTGCAAGCTTTCGTTCCGCTTCTTCTTTTTTATATCTGTATTTTGTAATATTTGCGGCTTCGTCAAAAATATGACGTCTATCTTCGGATTTTGCACTTAATATTTCATCTATTTTTCCCTGACCGATTATCGAATAACCGTCTCTGCCGAGACCTGTGTCCATAAAGAGTTCGTGAATATCTTTAAGCCTGCAAGCGGCTTTGTTTATCATATATTCACTTTCGCCAGAACGGTAAACACGTCTTGAAACGGTTATTTCGTCATAGTCCATATTAAGGCTTCGGTCACGGTTATCCATAACTATCGCCACTTCTGCATATGCCATGGGGGAGCGTTTGTCGGTACCGTTGAAAATTACGTCCTCCATTTTGCTTCCCCTAAGTGACTTTGCGCTCATTTCGCCCATAACCCAGCGCATAGCGTCCGCAATATTGCTTTTTCCGCTGCCGTTTGGACCGACAACGGCGGTTACGCCGTCAACAAAATCAAGCTTTGTTTTATCGGCAAAGGATTTAAAACCGTGAAGCTGAAGGGATTTAAAATACAAAAATATCACCACCGAAATATACATATAATAATCGTTTTTTAACACGTATCTTATTATAACACAAAAAAAGCAATATTACAAGATTTAAAATTACAAAATTTGTACTTGACATATTTATTACTTTAACTTATAATTTAGTTATAATGTTTTTTACAGCCGAATAAAGGCAGAGTTTTCGTCTGTAAGCAAGAAAGGAATGTACATATGAAGAAAAATACCTTAACAGCGCTTGTTTTGATATTTGTTTGTCTGTTTACGGCAGGTTGCGGCAAAAAAACGGCAGAAGTGAGCGATACAGATGTGGAAGAGAAACAGGAGGTTGTAGAAGTAAAAGAGGAAGAAAGCGAGTTTTACAAGAAAATGCAGGGGGATAGCAGACCGATTGCGGTTATGATTGATAACGACGAAGAAAAATCCCGTCCGCAGCTCGGACTTGAAAGCGCATATCTTGTCTACGAAATTACCGTTGAAGGCGGCGCTACACGATTTATGGCGCTGTTTAAAGATGATGATTTTGAGAAAATCGGTCCTGTTCGTTCTTCAAGGCATTATTTTCTTGATTATGCTGTGGAAAACGATGCGATATATGTTCATGCCGGTTGGAGCAATCAGGCGGCAACCGAAATAACAAGCAGAAAAATCAATAACATAAACGGTCTTTACGAAAGTATTTTCTGGAGAGATTACACATATGACAAAACATGGCACAATCTTTACACAGGTCTTGACAAGGTAAAAGAGCTTGCCGAGAAAAAGGGCTACAAACAAAAGTCCGATGTAAAGCTTTTTGAATATAATAAAAATGATGTTGTGCCCGAGGGAAAAGACGGAAAAGCGCTTGATATTACATATACCAATTTCTATAAGGTAAGATTTGAGTACGACGAAGAAACACACTTATACAAAAGATATGTTAACGGTGCGCCTCATATGTCGCAGACGGGAGAGGGGCTTACCGCAAAGAACATTATTGTCTACTCTCTTGCGGATGTTCCTCTTAACGACGGCATATATGCCCCGAGAAGAGACCTTCATAATGTAGGAAGTGGGGAAGGATATTATCTTACGGAAGGCAAAGCAGTGCCGATAACCTGGTCTAAATCCGACCGCTCTGCACAGACAGAGTATAAACTCGAAAACGGCAAAAAGCTTGTAATAAATCCGGGCAATACCTATGTTCAGATTGCAACGGAATTAAACGGCTACGAGGTTGATTTTGGTTTGGGTGAAGCCGAAGAATAAAGATAGGCGGTGTAGATTTAAATAAATCCAAACCGCTAACTTTTTATTATAAAGAGGAATTTTAGAAAAAAAGGCTGTAAAGCATAAAAACCATCAAGCACGGAACTTAAAGCCCTGCCGTAAATTTGACTTTTATACAGTACAACCTAATAGGGGGCAAATAATTATTCTACGGTATATTTTGCAGGTATTTCAAGCGTTTGACCGACATATACCTCCGAGCTTGTCATATTGTTTTGCTTCATTATATCTTTAACGATTGTTCTTGTGTCGCAGTTGTTATTGCCTAAGTCAAGAGCAACCGACCAAAGCGTGTCGCCGCTGCGTACAACAACAGTTTCGCACTGCTCATATGCGGACATTGCCGTGCCACCGCCGTTAAAAGCAGAAATAGTGCCGAATACGCAACAGCAAATGAAGAGCATTGAAAACATAAACCTTACAAAATTAAATTTTATTCTTTTTTTACTTGAATGTACTATAACAACCATTTTAAACCAACCTTTCAAAATGAAATGTTCGCAAATCGAAAATTTGTTCTCCGAACTTTTGTTCTGTTTTAATTATAACAGAACATTTGTTCTTTGTCAAGTGTTTTTTGAAAATTTTTTAAAAAAAAATAGAACAAATGTTTGACAAATGCAAAAAAGTGTGGTAAAATAAAGGTGTTTAAACGTGATAAATCTTTTTATTTATAGTATTTTTAATAGAAGGAGAGAAAAAAATGTCGAGAAAAAACGAAAATATGAAAAATGAAATTCTCAGTTATATTGCGGAGCATACCGAACAATACGGCTATCCGCCTTCTGTTCGTGAAATATGTACAAAGGTAGGTTTGAGTTCACCGTCTACGGTACACGGTTACCTTGCAAGAATGGAAAAAGAAGGGCTTATTGAGCGTGATTCAACCAAAACCCGTGCAATTAGAGTTAAAAATGAGGACTCTAAACTTAAAAATGTTACAAAAGCGCCGATAGATAAAAGTGAAATAGGAACAGAGGAGTTTATTGAAGTTCCGGTTATAGGTAACGTTGCGGCAGGTATGCCGATTACGGCGCAGGAACAGGTTACTGATGTTTTTCCGCTTCCTTCACGCTTTGCCGGAAAAGGAGAAGGAACTTTTATGCTGCGTGTAAAAGGTGAAAGTATGATAAATGCAGGTATATTCGATGGCGACCTTGTCATTGTATCGAGACAGCAGACTGCGGCAAACGGCGAAATTATCGTAGCTTTAGTGGACGATAGCGCAACCGTAAAAACTTTTTACAATGATAACGGAGTTATAAGGCTTCAGCCTGAAAACGACGATATGGAGCCGATTTATCCTGAAAATATGTCGGTTATAGGCAAAGTGGTAGGTCTGTTCAGAACTATGTAATTTATATCCGTGGAGGGATTATAGTGGCAAATATAAAGGCTTTTTTAAAAAGAAAGAACATAGAATTTTCTGTGAAACGTTACGGCATAGACGCTCTTAGTGCCATGGCGCAGGGGCTTTTTGCCTCGCTTCTTATAGGCACAATAGTTTCTACGCTCGGCTCACAGCTCGGCATTGAAATTTTGCAGACAATCGGTAATTACGCAAAAGCCGCAACGGGTCCCGCAATGGCAGTTTCGGTTGCACTTGCGCTTAAATGTCCGCCGCTTGTGCTTTTTTCAATGGTGGCGGTGGGAATTTCTGCCAATGAGCTTGGCGGAGCGGGCGGACCTCTTGCGGTACTGTTCGTTTCTATTATTGCTTCCGAGTTCGGTAAAGCTGTAAGCAAGGAAACAAAAATTGATATACTTGTTACGCCGCTTGTAACCATATGCGTAGGCGTACTGTTATCGGTAAGTTGCGCACCGTATATAGGAATGGCTGCAAGCTGGGTAGGTAATATAATTATGTGGGCTACCGAGCAACAGCCGTTTGTTATGGGTATTCTTGTTTCTGTTGTGGTCGGCATTGCTCTCACACTTCCGATAAGTTCTGCGGCAATTTGCGCCGCATTAAGCCTTACGGGGCTTGCGGGCGGTGCCGCACTTGCCGGTTGTTGCGCGCAGATGATAGGTTTTGCCGTTATGAGCTTTAAAGAAAATAAGTGGGGTGGCCTTGTTTCGCAGGGAATAGGAACAAGTATGCTCCAGATGGGAAATATAGTAAAAAACCCGAAAATCTGGATTGCTCCCATTCTTACATCTGCCATAACCGGGCCGCTTGCCACATGCCTGTTTAAGCTCAAAATGAACGGTGCGGCAATCGCTTCGGGTATGGGCACATGCGGACTTGTGGGACAAATAGGCGTTTACACAGGCTGGGTGAACGATATTGCGGAAGGCAGTAAAACGGCAATAACAGCCTTTGACTGGATAGGTCTTGTTATGATATCTTTTGTTTTGCCTGCCGTGCTTACATATATTTTTGGTGAGGTGTCGAGAAAAGTCGGCTGGATAAAAGAAAATGATTTGAAACTTGATGTTTAGACGGATGAAAGACTTGAATTTTATATTAAATTTAAAATTTTTGAAAAAAATTGAAAAAAAGGTTGACAAAACCATATGCTTGTGGTATAATGTAATAAGCCCAAGAGGTGTTTTTTTTATGCTGATTAGTATAAGAGTGCCTGTTGACGGACAACACTCATGAAAGGAGCTTTTAAAATGAGAGTTAAAATAACTTTGGCTTGTACGGAATGTAAGCAGAGAAACTACAATACTATGAAAAACAAGAAGAACGATCCGGACAGAATTGAAATGAGCAAGTATTGCAAATTCTGCAGAAAGCACACCGTTCACAGAGAAACAAAGTAAATAATTTGTTTTCCGCTTAAATATATAAGTGGGAGAATGGAGGAAAAAATGGCTGATACAACAAATGTAAAAAAACCGAACAAAGTTTTAAGCTTTTTTCGTGAAGTAAAGGCTGAAATTAAGAAAATTGTCTGGCCGACTCCCGATAAACTTGCAAAAGACACTGGTATAGTTATTGCCTTTGTTGCCGTTATCGGTTTTGTTATGTGGATTTTGGGTGTTGCCATTCAGTGGCTGTTGTCATTTATTATATAAGATTGATGTTTTGTCATTTATTATATAAGATTGATGTTTTGAAAAGAGGGTGCGTAATATGGCAGGACATGCTCGGTGGTATGTCATTCACACCTATTCAGGGTATGAAAAGAAAGTTGAAGCCAATATTTGGAAGCTCATTGAAAACAGAAATCTTCAGGAAGTCATTGTTGATACAAGGGTTCCGGAAGCGGAAGACCCGGATAAACCGGATGGCGCAAAGGTTAAAATTTTTCCCGGTTATGTGTTTATCAAAATGGTTATGAGTGACGATACTTGGCACGCAGTAAGAGGTATCCGCGGCGTTACCGGTTTTGTAGGTCCGGAGTCCAAGCCCGTGCCGCT
Organism: uncultured Ruminococcus sp.; assembly: GCA_902784685.1. Classification (GTDB taxonomy): domain Bacteria; phylum Bacillota; class Clostridia; order RUG12999; family RUG12999; genus RUG12999. The sequence continues at coordinate 16,730 of CACZWA010000083.1, read as the reverse complement.
TACCGAAGAAGAACTTATAAATATGAAGCTTGAGAAAAGAGCGGTTGAGGCTAACTTTGAAGTTGGCGATACCGTTAAAATTCTTGAGGGTCCGCTTGCCGGATATTCCGGTAAAGTTATTGAGATTTCTGCCGAACAAAACAAGGTAAAGATGATGGTAGACTTGTTTATGGGCAGAGAAACAGAGGTTGACCTTGAAATTGAACAGGTTGAACCGCTTGATTGACAACTTCCCGTTTCAGGGTTTATATAAGTTGTGTTTGCCGCTTTTTTACGGCGGCGTCAGTGGGAGGATATTTTTTAATATCCGCCGTTTACCACATTGTTTTAAAAGGAGGTGCAACAAATGGCTCAGAAGGTTGTTGGAATGGTTAAGCTGCAGATACCGGCAGGTAAGGCTACACCGGCTCCACCGGTAGGTCCCGCACTTGGTCAGCACGGCTTGAACATTGCACAGTTCACAAAGGAATTCAACGAGAGAACCGCTAAGGATGCAGGCTACATTATCCCTGTTGTAATTACTGTTTATGCAGACAGATCCTTCAGTTTTATCACAAAAACTCCCCCTACGGCTGTTTTACTTAAAAAGGCTTGTAAAATAGATAAAGCGTCGGGCGTTCCGAATAAAACTAAGGTTGCCACAATTACAAAGGATGCTGTAAAGCAAATTGCCGAAACAAAAATGCCCGACCTTAATGCCGCAAGCATAGAGGCCGCAATGAGCATGGTGGCAGGTACTGCAAGAAGTATGGGTATTGTAGTTGAAGACTGAGTTAAAAACGTGGGAGAAGCATAAGGCTTCGCAAAACCACAAGGAGGTAAGTAAAGTTGAGTAAAGGTAAAAAATACGTTGACAGCGTAAAAGCCTATGACAAGGCTAACCTGTATGATCCTCAGGAAGCTCTTGACCTTGTTGTCAGCTTTGCAAAGGCAAAGTTTGATGAAACTGTTGAGCTTCATGTAAAACTCGGCGTTGATTCACGTCACGCAGATCAGCAGGTGCGCGGTGCGGTTGTTTTGCCGCACGGAACAGGTAAAAAGGTAAGAGTTCTTGTTTTTGCAAAGGGCGATAAAGCTAAAGAGGCAGAGGCGGCAGGTGCTGATTTTGTCGGTGCAGAGGAACTTATACCGAAAATTCAGAATGAAAACTGGTTTGAATATGACATTGTTGTTGCAACTCCGGATATGATGGGTGTTGTAGGTCGTCTTGGTAAGGTGCTTGGTCCTAAAGGTCTTATGCCTAACCCGAAAGCCGGCACAGTTACAGCTGATGTAACAAAGGCAATCAATGACATTAAAGCCGGTAAAATCGAGTACAGACTGGATAAAACAAATATTATCCACTGCCCGATAGGTAAGGCTTCATTTGGTGCAGCAAAGCTTAAAGATAACTATGCGGCACTTATGGACGCTATTATAAAGGCTAAACCGGCTACATCAAAGGGTCAGTATTTAAGAAGCGTTGCTATTGCTTCTACAATGGGCCCCGGCATAAAAATTAATCCCGCAAAAGCTGCTGACTAATTTGGGGCTTGACAAGAATTGGTTTTTGTGCTATAATTTAAATTGAATAAAATAATTCCTAAGACAGCAGGCAGTAGTTTTAGACTTTGTAAGACCCGCCGAGGAGTGTTAAAAGATTTGATTTTTAAGGAACACTTTTGACTGTCTTGGGATTTGTCAGAATGTTCCTTTTTTTACGGAACAAAACGGAGGTGAAAAGTTTATGCCAAGCGCAAAAGTTTTGGAAAGCAAAAAAGCTGTTGTTGAAAGCCTTAAAGCAAGACTCGGCGCAAGTGCAGCCGGCGTACTTGTTGACTATAAGGGTATCAATGTTGAACAGGATACAAAGCTTCGCAGAAGTTTCAGAGAAGCAGGCGTTAAATATGACGTAGTTAAGAACACACTTCTTCGTCTTGCCGTAGCCGATACTGAATATGCAGATCTTGCATCCGTTCTTGAAGGTACAACAGCAATGGCAACTTCAGATGAAGACGCTGTTGCTCCTGCAAAAGTTTTTGTTGATTTCCTTAAAGCAAATGATAACCTTGAACTTGCAATTAAAGCAGGTTTTGCAGACGGTAAGGTAATTTCGGTTGATGAAGTTAAAGCTCTTGCGGCAATTCCGTCAAAAGAAGTTCTTCTTACACAGATTCTTTACTGCATCAATTCTCCGCTTACATCTCTTGCATATGCTATTCAGGCATTAGCAGATAAGAAAGCAGAGGGTGAGGAAGCTCCTGTTGCAGAAGAAGCAGCACCGGCAGCTGAAGAGGCTGCACCGGCTGAAGAGGCTCCCGCAGCTGAAGCTGCACCGGCAGAGGAAGCCCCCGCTGAGGAGGCAGCTCCGGCTGAAGAAGCTCCCGCAGAAGAAACACCGGAAGCATAAATTAAAATAAAAATATATTAAGAGTGAAAATATTCAGACAATTATTGACACTATAAAAGGCATGACAATGCTTGAATTGTCAGAACTTGTTAAAACAATTGAAGAAGAATTCGGCGTATCTGCAGCAGCTCCTGTTGCAGTAGCAGCAGCAGGCGGCGCAGCAGGCGGCGCAGCTGAAGAAAAGACAGAGTTTGATGTTGTTCTTGCAGACGCAGGCGCAAACAAACTTGCAGTTGTTAAGGCTGTTAAGGACGTTGCAGGTCTTGGTCTTAAAGAGGCTAAAGAGCTTGTTGATAACGCTCCTAAGACAATCAAAGAAGCAGCTTCTAAAGACGATGCTGAAGCTATTAAAGCTAAGCTCGAAGAAGCAGGCGCTAAGGTTGAACTTAAGTAATAAAAACCTTCGTAAATTAAAAAACCCTCCGATTTTGGAGGGTTTTTAATTTTATATAGATTGATTTATTCAATATCTTCAATATTATACGGCGTTGTCTGATACACAAAATAGTTAAGCCAGTTTGAGTAGAGCAGATTAGCGTGACTTCTCCATGTCATAAGAGGCTCTTTTGTGTCGTCATCGTCAGGAAAATAATTTTTAGGAATTTCAATTTCAAGTCCGTTGTTTTTATCCCGCAAATACTCGTTTTTGAGCGTGTCGGCATCATATTCGGAATGACCGGTAACAAAAATCTGTCTGCCGAGGTCTGTTGAAATAACATAAACGCCGGCTTCGTCCGAAGAAGCAAGAATTTTTAACTCTTTACAAGCCTCAATATCGCTTCTGTCAACGGTTGTGTGCCTTGAATGGGGAACCATAAACTCGTCGTCAAAACCTCTGAACAGAATAGATTGCTTATAGTCTGCCTTGTGTTTAAAAACGCCGAAAAGCTTTTTCGGCAATTTTTTCTTTTTAATGCCGTAATGATAGTAAAGACCTGCCTGCGCACCCCAGCAAATGTGGAAAGTGCTTGTGACATGCTTTTTGCTCCATTCCATAATTTCACAAAGTTCGTCCCAATACTCGACATCTTCAAATTCAAGGTGTTCAACGGGCGCACCCGTAATTATCATTCCGTCAAATTTCATATGCTTTATATCGTCAAACGTTTTGTAAAAACTTAACATATGGTCGCTCGGCGTGTGAGTTGCCTTGTGTGAAGCCGTCTGCAAAAACTCAAGTTCTACCTGGAGAGGGGAGTTGCCGAGCAGCCTTGCAAGCTGTGTTTCGGTTGTTATTTTTGTAGGCATAAGGTTTAAAATAAGTATTTTAAGCGGACGAATATCCTGCGTTATAGCTCTTGTTTCCGTAATGACAAAAATATTTTCTTCGTGAAGCGTTTTTGTTGCAGGAAGTTTGTTTGGTATTTTTATAGGCATAATAATCTCCAGTTCTTGCTCCGCATTAGTATAATATCCTCTCTTCCAAGCGGAGCAAGAAATGAAAGAGATTATTTTATGCGCGTTGCCGTTTTCTTACAAAGTGAGAAAATATCGGCGGCATTTTTTAAATCCGCCGGAGGCTAATATGGGTTTTCAATTATGTCATCTGCATTTTCAATTCCGACAGACATTCTTACAAGGTCGGGCGTTATACCGGCATTGATAAGCTGTTCGTCAGTGAGCTGTCTGTGAGTTGTGCTTGCCGGGTGAAGAACAGAAGTCCTTGCATCGGCAACGTGTACAACAATTGCGGCAAGCTTTAAGCTGTCCATAAACTTAACTGCCGCCTGCCTTCCGCCTTTAACTCCAAAGGAAATTACGCCGCTTGCACCTTTAGGAAGATATTTTTTGGCAAGGGCATAGTCGGGCGAAGATTCAAGCAGGGGATAGTTAACCCAGCCGATTTTTTCGTTTGATTCAAGAAACCTTGCAACTTTAAGCGCATTTTCGCTGTGACGTTCCATTCTTAAATGGAGCGTTTCAAGTGAGGTATTAACCATAAATGCAGATATTGCGGTCGGTATAGAGCCAAAATCTCTCATAAGCTGAACTCGTGCTTTTGCAATGAACGCCGCTTTGCCGAAATCTTTGGTATAGACTACACCGTGATAAGATTCGTCAGGCTCGCAAAGCTCCGGAAATTTGCCGTTTTCCCAGTTGAAATTACCGCTGTCAACCACTACGCCGCCGACAACCTGCGCATGACCGTCCATATATTTTGTTGTAGAATGAACGACAATATCTGCGCCGTATTCAAAAGGCTTGCAAAGAATTGGAGTTGCAAAGGTATTGTCAACAACCATAGGAAGCCCGTGGCGGTGTGCAAGGTCGGCATAACGTTTTATATCAAGCACGGTAAGCGCAGGATTTGCAATCGTTTCGCCAAAAATAAGCCTTGTGTTTTCGTCGATATATTTTTCGGCTTCTTCGTCTGACATATCGGGAGTAATAAATCTCACCTCAACGCCCATACGCTTCATTGTTACGGCAAAAAGGTTTATAGTTCCGCCGTAAATTGACGAAAGGCTTACAATATTCTGACCGCTTGAGGTTATGTTTAAAACAGCCATCATATTTGCCGCCTGACCGGAGGAAGTGAACATCGCGCCTACGCCGCCCTCAAGCATTGCAATTTTATCTTCAAGATACGCAAGACTCGGATTTGATATTCTCGAATACATGTGACCTTCTGCCTTTAAATCAAAAAGCTGTCCGAGGTGATCGGCAGACTCGTATTTATATGTGGTGCTTTGGTATATCGGCATAACTCTCGGCTCGCCGTTGGCGGGCTTATATGCTCCTTGTACACATTTTGTTTCTATTTTGTAATCTGACATATTTTCATTCCTCCGTTTTTTCAATAATATAATTTTAGCACAAAAACAGCAATATGTCAATATTTTAAAGCGGATTACAAGCACAAAGAGAGAAATTTTTTAGTTTAATTAAATAAATTAAACGGAGCTGCTGACAAATTGTCAATAGCTCCGTGAAGTTGATTTACATAGCCTTCCCCTATGTGGGAAGCCTTGTAGGGAAAGGGCTTGCCCTTTCCGCTTTCGTAGGGGACGATGCCCTCATCGTCCCGAAAAATATTACCGTAAAAACTATTATAGAATTGTAGGAGCGGCAATCTGCCGCACGGGAATAGTGTCGACAGAACCGTCCCCTTGACATCATAGGGGCGGCAATCTGCCGCACGAAAATAGTGTCGACAGAACCGTCCCCTTGACATCCGTATTTCCTGCTTGTTTATACATGTTTACTTTTGTTCAATTATCTCGAGCCAAAATTTTCTTTTATAACTACCCTTAAGTCCGAATTTATTGCAATACTCAATAAACTTTTCGGACATATCATTGTCTTTTACGCAAGTACACTTTAACACTTTATTTATAGCCTTATTCGACATTCTCCCATCAAATGTATAAAGTGCAGCATCCCCGTAGCGATCTTCTTGCTGACTTGATATTGGCACAGCATCGCCAAGCTGTTCATAATAATTTGATTCACTGTTGTTTTTATACCCTATGTATTTCGAAGGATAAAACTTATATTCATCGCCATGCCTTACTACAACAAAACACCTTCCTGCATACAATGTTTGCAGTGCAAATTCGCGTTCTTCTCTGTTTCCTTTTGCTAAATACTCATCAAATCTTTTAGCATTTTCCAAAATATCCTGAACATTTTCTACAAGTACCATTATCTTCTCTCCTTTTTATATAAATAAAATTAGTATTGTTACAAATGCAGCCAGCGTTAATAAACAAGGCAGCAAGCACCCTATACACCCGCTACCAATAGGAGCAAAATTCTTTGTTTGTATCGTGGAATATTTACCCCATCTATTTCTTTTTCGTATGTAACCACCGGGCTTATGTTTGTATCTATGATACCGCATATTTTTCCCTACCTTCGTATTCTAAATTTTTAACTCTGATTTTTTGTTCCAGGCATACTATCGAATTGTTTTCCGTTTTATATATAGTATCCTTTACATTTCTGATTTTTAGCTTTCCTATAAGAATATCGGAATCACTGTTATCAGCAACAAATACTCCTCTTTCATCGTTATCCAAAAGCGATTTTACTTTAACATAAGATAGCCAAGTATGGTATTTAATGGAATAATCTTCTCTGAATGTTAAATATATTTCCCATCTTTCATCTGAATATATGCAGGAATTATTGTATGTCTTCCTATCATCTGTTTTTCCTGCATTTTCTTTAGATGTAAAATATACTTCCCATAACAATGAATCATTTTTGTTTTTATTATAATTTAAAAGTAAAAATCGTTCAGGTGCGAGCAACGAATCCTCTTCAGATAAAAATTTTATTAATTCCACATCTTCATCGTCTATCTCTTTTTCACATTTTTCCAAGCATTTAAAATAATTATGTCCAAAACTTTTTCAGCAAATAATTCAGCAATATCAAGCATTTTTCTTTCATAGGCTTTAACAGCTACCGACTTAAATAATGCCGGATCATCGCAATTAATTGAGTCCGATACCATATCCAACATTGTTCTCATGTTTCATTGTCTCCTTTTTCTTTCATTTTTTTCAAAATTTCAATGCACAAATTTGTTTGTCTATTTGAACTCAACTTTTGTATTTCCATCACAAGAAGCTGAATATATTTTTCAGCTTTGCTTTTTGGAAATTTCCCCAAAAGATACTCAACATCAACATCTAATGCTTCTGCTATATCGCACAGTTTTTCAAGTGTAATGTTTTTTTCTCCCTTTTCTATCTGTCCGATGTACTGCCTCGTTACGCCGGATTTTTGTGCTATATCTTCACAATTTAACTTTTTTTCACTCCGCAACTGTTTTATGTTTGCGGCAATGTTCTTTTTTAACTGTTTATACCTGCTTTTTTTAAAGCTGAATTTATCAATTGATATGTCTTTTGTTTTTTTTACTCCATTGGACATATAATCATAGTATTCGTCCGATCGTACTATACGAGGTGGCTCTTTCACCTTCTCAATTTTGTAATTGGTGTCTGTTTCGTCAGGCATGTCATAATTATATCCGTCTCTTCTGGTAGCGGTAGTCATTCTAAAATTCGGATGCAGTTTTCTAAATTTATAATAACTGTTGATACTTCCTCCGCGCCTACTCACTTTTCATCTTCCTCTCAAAGTTATGTGATTATTATACCACAATTATTATGTCCCGTCAAGTCAGAAATGTAAACTAACAGTTTCGAAAACCATGTGTCAGGGGGACGGTTCTGTTGACACCTGACAAAACCGGTACGACCCCACTGTCACCCTGTCACATTGGTGTGTGATACTGGAGACGTGCCGTTTTTGTCACATTTTTGATTTCTAAACTCGACATATTACACCCTTTAATATCACATTATTTTCTTAGTATGATTTTAGCATAAAAACAGCAATATGTCAATATTTTGTTAATAATTCAAAATTTTTTTCAAAAAAATTCAAAAAAAGTCTTGACTTTTTATACAAAACAATGTATAATTAAACAGTAAGAAATTTTTGGAAAGGCAGGGAAGCATAGTGAACAGAATATTTTCATTTTATTTTGTCTTTACTGACGCGATGGATTGTATGCTTTACCGCCTTAACCCGAAAAGGTCTTAAAGAAACGGTAAATCAACATCCACCGCTGTTTTTCGTGAGGAAAAATCAGAAGTGGATGTTTTTTTTATGAAAATTTTTTAGAAAGCGGTGACCCCCATTGAAACATTACTATCAACCGGAAATTGAAACAATGAGCCGAGAAGACCTTAAAGCTCTTCAAAGCGAAAGACTGGTAAAGCAGGTTCGTCATGTGTATGAAAATGTGCCTTACTACCGTGAAAAAATGCAGGCAAAGGGTGTAACTCCCGATGATATTCACGGCATTGAAGATTTACACAAACTGCCTTTTTTGAGCAAAAGCGACCTGCGTGAAGCATATCCGTACGGACTTATGGCAAAGCCCCTTTCGGAGTGCGTAAGAATACATTCAACCTCCGGTACAACAGGTAAGCGTGTTGTTGCCTTTTATACACAGAACGATATTGATCTTTGGGAGGATTGCTGCGCAAGGGCAATTACAGCGGCAGGCGGCACAAACGAGGACGTTGTTCAGGTTGCTTACGGATACGGCCTTTTCACAGGCGGAGCAGGGCTTCACGGCGGTTCTCACAAGGTTGGAAGCCTTACGCTTCCGATGTCGTCGGGAAATACCGAGCGCCAGCTACAGTTTATGACAGACCTTGAATCAACAATTCTTTGTTGTACTCCTTCCTATGCGGCATATCTTGCAGAAAGTGCGATTGAATCGGGTGTTCGTGACAAAATAAAGCTTAAAGCAGGTATATTCGGAGCAGAGGCATGGACAGAGGAAATGCGTCACGATATTGAGGATAAACTCGCCATAAAAGCATATGATATATACGGTCTTACAGAGCTTTCGGGACCGGGCGTTGCTTTTGAGTGCGAAGAACAAAAAGGTATGCACATAAATGAGGACCACTTCATTGCGGAAATTATTGATCCCGTAACCGAAGAAGTTCTTCCGCACGGCGAAAAAGGCGAGCTTGTATTTACTTCTATAACAAAAGAAGCATTCCCGATGATTCGTTACCGCACCCGTGATATTTGTGTGCTTAACGACGTGCCGTGTTCGTGCGGACGTACTCATGTGCGTATGTCAAAGCCTATGGGCAGATCGGACGATATGCTTATTATCAGAGGCGTTAACGTATTCCCGTCACAGATTGAAACGGTGCTTCTTAATAACGGTATGAGTGCAAACTACCAGATAATTGTTGACCGTAAAAACAATACCGATACGCTCGATATTAATGTTGAAATGCCGGCAGATATGTTCACCGACAGCTTAACGGATATTGCAAATATGGAAAAGAAACTTATCGGCGCACTCCGTGCAATGCTCGGAATTACGGCAAAAGTTCACCTTGTATCGCCAAAGTCAATTACAAGAAGCGAGGGCAAAGCAGTTCGTGTGATTGATAACCGTAAACTTTATTAAAAAACAGGAGGATTATACTATGTTTATAAATCAGATTTCGGTTTTTCTTGAAAACAAATCAGGTCAGCTTTCGGAATTTATAAAGCTTTTGGCAGATAATAATGTTGATATTCAGGCGCTTTCGATTGCTGAAACGCAGGATTACGGAATACTCCGTATAATTGTTGACCGTCCGGAAGATACAGCAAAGCTCCTGAAGGATAACAACTTCACCTGCAAGCTTACGCCTGTTCTTGGCGTAACTGTTCCCGATACTCCGGGAAGTCTTACCAATATTCTTTCGGTGCTTGCCGAGAACAATATAAGCCTTGAATACGCATACGCTTTCTTTTCGAGAGAAAAGGGAAGTGCCTGCATAGTTATAAGGGTTGAGGATAACGACGCCGCACTTGCTGTTCTTAAAAAAGCAAGTATTATAAAATAATACGGGATTATAGCATAATACGGAATTATAGCATAATACGGAATTATAGAATAATAAACATTATAATTAACAGCTCTCCCGACATTAAACGGGTAGGGCTGTTTTTATATAGTTCCACAAAAAGCTTGCAATTTACAAAAGAACGTGGTATAATAAAAGTAAGTTAGTTATAACTAATATGAAAAGGAAGCGATACGGTGAAAGACTACGAAAAACTTTCAAGGGAACATTTTAACAGGCAAGCGCCGATTTACGACATAAAAAATACAGCTTACTATTCGAGAGAGGGAAAAATAAGCTGTGCAGATATTGCGGAGCAATTAAAAGACGTAAAATACTTACGGTTACTTGATGTGGGCTGCGGAACGGGGTATCTTATTGATATGCTTTCAAAGCAGACAAAAAGTGCAGAGTTTTACGGAATTGATATAGCGGACGAAATGATAAAATTGTCACGAAATAAGTGTATAGAAAACGCCGTGTTTAGCATTGGTTCGGCAAACATGCTTCCGTTTGAGGACGGTTTTTTTGATGTTGTTACTTGCAGTCAGAGTTTTCACCACTATCCGTACAGAGAACAAGCCATGAGTGAAGCATACCGTGTTCTTAAAAAGGGCGGCAATTACATTCTTTCCGATACAGGTATAGGCGGAATAGGCGCATGGCTCGACAACAATATTTTCTTTAAGCTTTTAAAAAGCGGTGACTGCCATACTCAAAACCGAAAGGGAATTGAGAAAATGATGAAAAGCGCAGGCTTTGAAATTGCAAGTTCAAGGCAAATAAGCGGAATGATATATACTGTAACGGGAATAAAGAAATGACTCGGCAAAAGCCTTTCGTCCTTTAAAACTCGTAGGCGTACTTTTGTACGGTAGAGATTTAAAGGGCGGAAAGCAAGCAGTGGTGCAGTTTTGTTAAAAACTACACCACTAACCTTATAATCAAAAAATGTTAAATAAAAACCATTAATTTTTTACTTTAAATTAGTTTGCTTGCGGTAGACCGAGTTTGTCAGCACTCTGTGACTCGGCAAAAGCCGAGCCGTTTCTTTATTTTGCATTGGCAAGCATAAGCTTAATTCTGTTTTCCTGATTTACCCTTGTTGCGCCTGCATCGTAGTCAACCGCCACGATATTAACGTCCTCATTTTTCTCTTTTATGGGCTTCATCATACCTTTTCCGCAAATGTGATTGGGTAGACAGCCGAAAGGCTGTGTGCAAATAATATTCTTTACACCTTCATGCGCAAGCTCAAGCATTTCTGCGGTTAAAAGCCAGCCTTCGCCCATTTTTGTGCCAAGCCCGATATAGCCTTTTGTAAGCGATACTGTTGTGGAGAAGGGGGTAGGGGGCATAAAATGTCCGTCCTCGTTCATTATATCTATTATGTCCTTCTGACGGCTTAACAAAAAGTTATATCCTATACGGCAGGCAACAGATTTCACTTTGTTCATGCCGTATAGCTTTGCATCGTTTATCGGATTGAAAATGCAGTACATAAGAAAATCTAAAAGTCCGGGTACAACAACCTCAGCACCTTCGTCATAAAGAAACTGTTCAAGATTATTGTTTCCGAGAGGCGAATATTTAACAAAAATTTCGCCGACTACGCCGACCTTCACCTTCTCGGTTTTATTCATAGGTATTGCGGCATATTCCGAAATTATCTGCCTGTAATTTTCCTTTACTTTTTTGTATGAAATGCGGCTTTTAACAAGCTCGCCCGAAAGCTTTTCGCTCCATTTATCCGCAAGCTTTACCGCCGTGCCGTGCTCGGTTTCGTATGGTTTTACCTGGTTTACAAGCGACATAAGGAGGTCTCCGTAAAAAACAGCGTGCATCATTTTATAAAGCTTCGGGATGCTTAAATTAAAGCCCGAATGTTTTTCAAGTCCTGCAACACCGAAGGCAACGACCGGAATATGACCAAGCCCGGCTTTTTTAAGAGCCTTTCGGAGAAGCGAAAGATAGTTTGAGGCACGGCAACCGCCGCCTGTTTGCGAGAGCATAAGAGCAATTTTGTTAACGTCGTATTTCCCGCTCTGAACAGCGTTTATAAGCTGACCGATAACAAGAATTGCAGGATAGCAGGTGTCGTTATGAACATATTTAAGTCCTGTATCAACAACCTGTTTGCCTGTGGTGTCAAGTATTTCCATTTTATATCCGTAAAAAGAAAGAACTTTTGTTATGAGTTTAAAATGGGTGGGAAGCATTGTAGGAACAAGAATCGTATAATCCTTTGCCATTTCTTTTGTAAATTCAATGTAATTTCCGTTTCATCTATTTTTATTTGCGTATAGAATTTATTGCTGCTCTCAAGTATTTCTCTTACTTCGTCGGTGGTTATGGCGTCTACACCGCAACCGAAAGACACAAGCTGAACAAGCTCGGTATCAGAGTGTTTTGCCGCATATCTTGCCGCGCGGTACAGTCTTGAATGATATGTCCACTGGTTAAGCACATGTACGGGCTGTTTTTCTTCAAGGTGACAAACGCTATCTTCGCTGACAACAACAAAGCCGAGCGATACCGCAAGTTTGTCGATTCCGTGACCGATTTCGGGGTCTGCGTGATAGGGTCTGCCGGCGAGAATCATAATTCGCTTGCCGCTATCTCTTGCGTATTTAACAGCTCTTTCACCCTCCGAGCGAATATCCGCCATATGTTTTGCATAACACTTAAAACCATGGTCGACAGCCTTTTTAACCTCTTTAAGGTTAATATCGTCATAGTAGTTTTTAAGGTATTCGTAAAGCTCTTTTGAAAGCTCCTTTTTGCTGTTTATATTAAGGTAAGGGTACAAAAATTTAAGCGTTTTAAGTTCTTCCATATTTCCGTTTAAAAGCTCGGAATAATATGCCACAACAGGGCAGTTATAATAGTTGTCGCCTGATTTTTCATCAATATTATATGACAGGCAGGGGTAGAAGATAGCTTCCGCACCTTTTTCAATCAGGTCAATTATGTGTCCGTGCATAATTTTTGCCGGATAGCACGCCGTATCGGAAGGAATTGAAAACTGTCCTTTTTCATATATTTTACGGCTTGAAGGACCTGAAAGAATAACTTCAAAGCCGAGACTGTCAAAAATGCCATGCCAAAGAGGAGCAAGCTCGTACATACCGAGTGCCATAGGCAGACCTATTTTGCCTCTTGCGGCATTTTCTGTGCCTTTGAGAGCGTAAAGCTTGCTGCGTTTATATTCATGAAGATTGGGAACTTCGTCGGAAGTTTTTGCAAGACCGAGTCCTTTTTCACACTGGTTGCCCGATATAAATTTTTTACCGCCTTCAAAAATATTTACGGTAAGGTGACAGTGGTTTGTACAGCCGCCGCAAACCGTGAGCTTTGAAGTATGCGTAAAGTTTAAGAGAGATTCCTTTGAAATAATATTGCTTTCACGCACTTGCATTGCTTGCAGTGCCGCTCCGTAAGCGCCCATAAGACCTGCTATTGACGGCCTTATTACATTTTTGCCAAGCTCTTTTTCAAAAGCACGTAAAACGGCATTATTTAAAAAAGTTCCGCCCTGAACGACTACGTTTTCTCCGAGTTCGTCTGCCGAACCGGCACGGATAACCTTATAAACTGCGTTTTTAACTATGCTGACCGAAAGTCCTGCGGATATATCTTCAACGGTAGCTCCGTCCTTTTGAGACTGTTTAACGGACGAGTTCATAAACACGGTGCATCTGCTTCCGAGATTGACAGGAGCGGCGGCAAAAAGCCCTTTCACCGCAAAGTCTTTTATATCGTAACCCATAGATTTTGCGAAGGTTTCGATGAACGAGCCGCAACCCGATGAGCAAGCTTCGTTTAGCATTATGCTGTCTATCGCACCGTTTTTGATTTTAAAGCATTTTATATCCTGACCGCCAATGTCGAGAATAAAATCAACATCAGGTTTAAAGAATTTTGCGGCGGTGTAGTGAGCAATGGTTTCGACAATTCCTTTGTCAATTCCGAAAGCACTGTGAATAAGTTCCTCGCCGTAGCCGGTAACGGCACTTCCGCAGATTTTTATTCTGTCGCCGCAAAGGTCGTATATTTTAAGAAGCTGTTCTCTCACTATTTCAACGGGATTTCCCTTGTTGGAATTATAATATGTGTAAAGAAGCTCTGCATTTTGTGAAATAAGCACAAGCTTTGTGGTTGTACTGCCGCAGTCAATACCGAGATAGGCTTTGCCGCTGTATGACGAAATATCGGCATTTGTAACCGAAGCCCTGTTATGCCTTTCAATAAATTCTGAATATTCTTTTTCATTTTTAAAAAGCGGTTCAAGCGTGTTGCCCTGCTTTGCGAGGGAAACATTTTTTATTTGCTCTGTAAGTTCGTTATAATTTACCTCATTTTCGGCTTTTTCGGCATAAAGCGCCGCACCTGTTGCAACCGCAAATCTTGCGTTTTCGGGGCAAACGGCATTTTCGTCGCTTAAATGAAGTGTTTCTTTAAAACGTTCACGCAGACCCTTGCAGTAATAAAGAGGTCCGCCGAGGAACATAACTTTTCCGTCTATTTTTCTTCCCTGAGCAAGCCCTGCAATTGTCTGATTAACAACTGCCTGATATATGCTTGCGGCAATATCTTCTTTTCTTGCGCCTTGATTTAAAAGAGGCTGAATATCGGTTTTTGCAAAAACACCGCAACGTGAAGCTATTGGATATATTTTCAGATAGTTTTGCGAAAGCAAGTCCATCTCATCGTTTGTGACATTTAAAAGCGTTGCCATTTGGTCTATAAAAGCCCCCGTACCTCCTGCGCATGAGCCGTTCATTCTCTCGTCAAGCCCGCCTTTTAAAAAGATAATTTTAGCATCCTCGCCGCCAAGTTCAATAACGGCGGAAGCATCAGGCCAAAGCTTTTTAACAACTTCGCCTGTAGCGTAAACCTCCTGAACAAAGGGGAGAGAAAGAGACTGTGCAAAGCCAAGCCCTGCCGAGCCTGAAACAGCAACAGCAAAGCTTTTTCCGTCAAGCAGACTTTTCATATCCGCCAGAATTTCAAGCACCTTGTCCTTAACCTGGGAAAAATGCCTTTCGTATTTTGAGTATAAAACTTCATTTTTTTCGTTCAATAAGACAAGCTTTGCCGTTGTGGAGCCTATGTCTATTCCGACAGAAAGCCTGCTGTTATGTGTTTTTTGTTCCATACATTTTGCCTCCGGGCATAATCTTTATGTGAAAAAAGTAACCTATAATCTATTTTATTACATAAAACTGCAATATATATCTTAACACAAATATCGAAAAATGTCAATAAACAAAGTTTTATGTTTGTGTATTAAACGGTAAAAATGTCAAAAAAGGAATTTATATTTTGGCTTTTATGTTTTGGCTTTCTTTTTTTTACACTTAGACTATTTTGCATAAAAGCTTTTTTAAATACTTAAATACTGATTTTTGTAAAAAACAACTGTTTGATATTGCTTTTTTAAGAAAAATATGGTAGAATATAATTATACCCAAATATAATGTACGGCGGAGGGAAATGATTTCGTATGAACGAACAAAATACTACTATTGACATTTTAGGAGTAAATATAAATAAAGTTGATATGGCAAAGGCTGTAAAGACAGCCGAGGATTTTATAAATTCCGAGGGCTTTCATTACGTTTTTACGCCAAATTCCGAAATTGTTATGGCGGCATATAAGGACGATAATTTTAAAAATATTTTAAACACCGCAGATATGCTCACCCCGGACGGAATCGGGCTTGTGTATGCGGCGAAAATTCTCGGAAATCCACTCAAAGAGCGTGTTGCGGGATTTGACCTTGTTATGAACCTTCTTGAAAGCATATCAAAAAGCGGAAAAAGAGCTTATTTTTTCGGCGGTGCGCCCGGCGTTGCGGTTGAAGCGAAAAAGAAGCTTGAAGAAAGATTTCCTTCAATAAACATATGCGGAACGGCAAACGGTTTTTTTGACGAAACAAGAGAAAAAGAGATAATTAACGAAATAAATGACTTAAAACCCGATTTACTTCTTGTTTGCCTCGGTTTTCCGAAGCAGGAAAAATGGATTTTTGAGCATAGAGATATGCTTAACTGTCATCTTGCCATGGGAGTCGGCGGCACGCTTGACGTAATAAGCGGCAAGGCAAAACGAGCGCCCGATATTTTTATAAAGCTTGGACTTGAATGGCTTTACAGACTTTTAAAACAGCCTGCCAGAATAGGCAGAATGATGGCGCTTCCAAAATTTTTATTTACAGTTATAGGAAAAAAGATAAAGGGGGACACTAAAAATGCTTAAAGTTGAACTTATTGCACATTCACCCGAACCCGAAAAGGTTATTGCGGCGGCGGCAAAGCTTTGCTATTCGTCAAGCTCAATTGACGGAATACTTGACGGACTTGATGAGGAAAAAACAACAAAATTCCTTGAAATGCTGTCGGGTTTAGGGCACGCAAGTCCTATTGAACACGTTACTTTTACTTTCGGAATTGAAGGAGTGAGCCGCAGTCTGCTTGCACAGATTACAAGGCATAGAATAGCTTCTTATTCAGTAAAGTCACAGAGATATGTAAACGAAGGCAAATTTGAGTTTATAACGCCTCCCGAAATTTCAAAGAATAAAGAAGCGCTTGAGATTTTTAATAAGGCAATGGAAGACGATTTAAGACAGTATAACGAGCTTGCCGATATTCTTAAAGCCGCTCATATTAAAAAGCTTACAGCAGGCGGTATGGACGAGGCTGCGGCGGCAAAAAAAGCAGAAAAAATGGCGATTGAGGACGCAAGATATGTTTTGCCAAATGCCTGCGAAACAAAAATGGTTGCGACATTTAACGCAAGAAGCCTTATGAACTTCTTTAATCACCGCTGTTGTGAAAGAGCGCAGTGGGAAATAAGAGCGCTTGCGGACGAGATGCTTCGCCTTGTTAAAGAGGTTGCGCCGACACTCTTTAAACTTGCCGGACCGCCGTGTATAAGCAGGGGTTGCCCG
>CACZWA010000082.1 GCA_902784685.1 uncultured Ruminococcus sp. | reverse complement strand
ATTTTCGGAGTTGCAGAGATTGAGAAAATTTTCAATTCCTCGCCCCTCTATTTTTATTATAACATATCCTGTCAAAAAATGGAATAGGTAATTTAACATTTTTTCAACCTCTTATTTTAAATAGCCTATATTTTCTATATTTCCTTTTAGTCTTATGTAGTCGGTATCCATATCGGTCACCTCAAATGAGTTGCCGCTAACGCTTAAAATAAAGCTCCTTGTGTTTAGGCGCAGAGAAATATCGGTATATTCTATTATCGAGATTTCTCCTTCAACAGTCAGCTCCTCCGTACCGATAACGGTTATTTTTACCGTTCCTGCAAGGAAATCCTTTGAAATATCAAGAACCTCCGCAACCTGTTCCATACGTCTTGCGGCTTTTTTGCCCGTAAGCCGCCTTCTTTTTACTTTATACGCCATAAAAACATTCCTTTTATATATTTTTTATTTACATTTTTCAGCCTTCATCGACAAAGTATTCCATCATAATTTTTATGCATTTTTTCTTCTTATAATGACTTTTTCTGAATATGTTTTTAAAAGAACAATTGAAAGGAAGAAAGTTTTATGAAAAAATCAAACGTTTTAACCCTATTTTTAACCGCCTTTTTAATGTGTATGCTGTTGATTTTTCCGCAAAATGCCGCAGAAAGCTGCAAGGAGGCGCTTGTAATTTGCTTTAAAATAATTGTGCCGAGCCTTTTTCCGTTTATGGTGTTGAGTTCGCTTCTTATTTCATGCGGAGGTGCGGATATTCTCGGAAGATTTTTTTCCGTTCCGTTTAGAATATTATTCCGTCTTTCGGGTGCTTGCTCCGCTTCGTTAATAGTAGGTCTTATTGCAGGGTTTCCTGTCGGAGCTTCGGTTACCGCAGATATGGTAAAACGAGGTGATATTTCAAAAGACGAGGGTGAAAGACTTCTCGGTTTTTGCAGTAATGCGGGTCCTATGTTTATTATGGGAAGCGCCGCGGCAATGCTCGGGATTTCGGTAAAAGGCGGCTTTGTGCTGTGGCTTTCGCAGGTGGCTTCGGCGGTGCTTGTGGGAATGATTTTGGGCATAGGAAAAGCTCCCGAAAAAAACAGTCATGTTCATTCCGTTTATAATGAAAGTGCGGCGTATTGCACAGTTTCGGCGGTAAAGAAAAGCGTTATGTCGGTACTTTATGTATGCGGCTTTGTTACGGTTTTTGCCGCAATTACAAGTATGATAGGTATGTCGGGGGTGAGTGAGCTTATCAGAAAATGTACAGGGCTTAACCCGCTTGAAACGGATTTCATTTTAAACGGTTTTACAGAAATAACAGCAGGCATAAGCCATGCCGCACTTCTTCCGTATAAGCCGACTTTGCTTCTGCCGCTTTGTTCGGGCTTTATAGGCTGGTCGGGGCTTTGCGTGCATATGCAGGTTGCCGCAAGTATAGAAGGAAGCGGTTTGAGCTTGAAATACTATTTTATAGGCAAGCTTATGCAAATGATTTTTGCGCCTGTTTTTACACTGCTTTTCATGCGTTTTATGGGCGGAAGTATAAAGACCTCGGCTTTTCTTAATATGCCGAACTCATCATTGTTTGGACTTTTTGCGGTTTCATTTTTTATTTGCCTTTGCTTCTGCATACTTCTTTTGGCAATTTTTTCAGTTTTTTCACAGAGTAGGAAATCAGCAAAAAAGTTATAAGAACGGCTGAATATCCTACGGCAACATACAGCGAGCCTATGAGCCTTGAAAAACCGCAGAGAGAGGCGAGTGAGGCGGCAATAGTTAAGATAAGAGAAAGCGTAAATTTAACGGGAAAGCCGTCATTTTTAAGCTTTTGCAAAAGTACGCTTATAAGCCCAAAACCGTTGCCAACTGCGGTTGTAAGCATTGAAAAATATATCAGTATGCCATAGAAAAGTCCAAAATTTTTGTCTATACTGTCGGCGGCGCTAAGAGCAGGAAGCTCACTTAAAGCGTAAGACGGATTTAGCGAAACAAAGTACATAACAGCGCCGAGAACACCTAAAATTCCGCCGCCCAAAAGCCCTGCAAACAGCGAGTCACGCCTTGTCATATTTTTTAAAGGCATAAGAACGGGCGGAACGGAAAGAAGGTTGTAGCTAACATATATAAGTGCAGATATTGCCGAGCCGCCGACTGCAAGCAGTGAGGAATAATCGGCGGAAACGCTTTTGGTATCAAAAACAAGGGAATAAATGCCGAGAAAAGTCATTCCGATAAGCATGAGCGGAGTGAGAACACAGCTTATCACGCAAACACCTTTAATGCCAAAAAGGAAGCATAAAAAGCAGACCGCCGCCATAAGGCACACTCCGCCGAGATAGGAAGAGTTAAATTTCTGCACAAAAAGTGCGCCGCTTCCTGCAAACATTACAATAAGCGCCGCAAACATAAAGGCTGTTCCGAGGAAAGAAAGGATTTTGCCGGCATTTTTGCCTCCGATTTTTTTACAAAAACTATCATAATCGTAAAAATCTCCGTCTGCTTTGCCGAGAAAAATACCTGCGCCGCATATGGCGAGTATTACTCCGACAAGTATCACTCCGCAAGCGCCTGCTCCGCCATACCTTCCGAAAAATATCCATATTTCCTGACCCGAAGCAAAACCTGCGCCTATAACTGTTCCCGAAAATATCATTGCCGCCGAAAATATTTTTTTCATTATAATACACTTCCTTTGTTTCAATTTTTATGAGCACAGAGGGGAAAATATAACTGCGGCAGAAATTGCAAGAGGCACAAGAAAAGCTTTGCAGCACCAAAATATACATAGCAAATGGGTAAAAACTTGACTTTTCTGTTAAAATGTGCTAAAATAGGGAGTATAGTTCCTGTACAAATGAAAGGAAAACAAAATATGGAAAGTTTTGATAATACGAAAACCGCAGAGCAGACGGAAAACGAAAGCCCTGCGGAGCAGAAACGTAAATATAAACCGCCCAAACCAAAAAGAAAAAAGGCAATTTATCATATTGACGAGCTTAAAAGCACCGGCATACGCCGCAGAGTTGAAGAATATGCAAGAGAGCTTACAAGAAAATTTGCGATTTATGCATATGCAGTTATTTCTGTTGTTGCGTTTACTTTTATGCTTATTACAATGTGTTCATTAGGATATGAGGGTCTTATTGACGGCAACAGCATAGGCGTTGCAGAAACAAAAGAGGAAATAGAAGCTGTCAGAACTTCTCTTAACGAAGAAATTAAAGAGCTGAGCGGCAGTGAAAGCGGTCAGGTTGAAAGGCTTAAATTCCGCCTTAAAGTAGTATCGGAAGAAAATTATACGCCGAGCGAGGAAATAAGGCAAAATATGGTTAAATATTCGTCCGCAATGCTTGTTGGCTGCACAATTTATGTTGACGGTGAGCCGAGAGTTACCTTGCGAACACGAAAAGATGCGGAAAGCGCACTTGAAAAAATTAAAAATCAGTATTTTGAAGAGGGTATGGAGTGTACCTCCGAAATACTTAACAAAATTGAATTTGTTTCGGAAGAAACAACTTACGCTAGTGCAAGCTCCGTTGACGGTGCTGTGCGCGCACTTAACGATGTTACGGATTCTTCGAGAGGCTATACCGTAGAAGAAGGCGACACCTTATGGGGAATAGCAAGGCGAAACGAAACAACAGTTAACACGCTTCTTGAGCTTAATCCGCAGCTTTCTGCAGGAGAGACAATCGTTATACGAGTTGGGGATATTGTTCAGGTTCCCGCACCAAAGCCTGTTGTAGACGTTAAGACAGTTATTAAAGATGCAGTAATTGAAGAAAGTGTGCCGAATACTATGATAGAGGTGGAGGACGCCTCGCTTTATATCGGACAGTCACGAATTGTTGATTACGGCTCGGACGGCTGGCATAAAATTACGGCGGACATAACAAGGATTAACGGCATTGAGGACGAAGCGCTTCGTGTGCTTAAAAAAGAAGAAATGCTTTCAAACCCCGTGCCGGGTGAAATACATATCGGTATAACGCCCGTTCCGAAAGGTATTGGAAGCGGATATTTCTCGTGGCCGGTAAGCGGAGCAAGAATTACTTCGGGCTTTGGACCTCGTTGGGGTTCAACACATACAGGAGTTGACCTTGCAATAACGCTTGGTACACCCGTAAGAGCCAGCGACGAAGGCAGAGTTGTTTTTGCCGGTTGGAACAGCGGCGGTTACGGCAATTTAATAAAGGTTGACCACGGAAACGGCTATCAGACATGGTATGCACATTTAAGCAAAATTTATGTCAGAAACGGAGAAGTAGTTTCAAAAGGAGAGGTTATCGGCGCAGTAGGAAGCACCGGCAACTCCACGGGACCGCACCTTCACTTTGAGGTGAGAATAAGCGGTTCTCCGAAAAATCCGTTAAAATATTTACCTTAAAAGTAATGCCCCACGCCGAAAGGCATGGGGCATCAGAGTTTCTGTTTCAAAAAATCTTAATCAAAAATCATTCTTCAAAGTTTTTATATTCTTCAAAAATTTTACTCATTCTTATATCGGGAACAATCCAGATAAGCGCCATTGCAATAAGAAAAATATAAGCGACTAAATGAATAGGCTCAATAAACGACGTAATAAGTGCGGCAAGTAAGATTGCAATTGTTACGCCTTCTTTTTTGCTTTCGTTAACAACTTGCTTTAAAATAACGCAGTCATGAGAGTGAACTATAGTTTGCTGAAGAATTATGTAACCGAGCGTTTCGGCAAGGTTTATTATAACATAAACGGATGTCGGAACAGCGGCAAACTTTGACCTTCCCACCCAGCCGGTAGCAACCGGGAAAAAGGAGAGGGCAAAAAGATAATAGAGGTTTGCCCATAGTATTTTTCCGTTAACATGCTTTGTAACCTGCATAAGATGGTGATGGTTTGCCCAGTGCATACCTATCATAATAAAACTTACGAGATACACAACGGCAAGGGGGATAATTTCGGCAAGCCCATGCCAGTCATCACGGCTCGGAAGGTCAATAAGAAGGACGGTAATTGTTATAATAATTGCAATTACTCCGTCACTGAAAGCTTCAAGTCTGCCTGTTGTCATTTTAATCTCCATTCCGCCGCTCCGCATCGGCACAAATAGTAATTAAATATTCTCTTAATCAG
>CACZWA010000081.1 GCA_902784685.1 uncultured Ruminococcus sp. | reverse complement strand
CATTGAATCGCTTATTAAAATCATACGCTCCGAGCCGAAAATTTTATACAGCATGGAAATTACACTTTTGTGTATATGAATACCGTCACAAATAACCTGAACAAAAATATTCTCATCACTTGCCGCGCCGATAGGTCCCGGATTGCGGTGATGAATCGGAAGCATTGCGTTAAAGGTATGTGTAAGGCAGACTGCGCCATTTCTTATTGCCGCCTTTGCTGTTTCGTAATCCGCTGCCGTATGACCGAGAGATACCAATGTATTACAGTTTTTTATAAACTCCATACTTCCCTCAAGTTCAGGTGCAACCGTCACCATTTTTATGTTCTTAAGTGTGTTAAACTCATTTAAGTCGGGGTTTTTAATATATTTTTCGTTCTGTGCGCCTTTGTATTTAGGCGAAATATAAGGTCCTTCCATGTGAAAGCCCAAAACATTTGCGCCCTTTTCTTTTTTTATATCAATGTTTGTTACAGATTTTATTGTATCAAAATCCATTGTCATTGTTGTGGGAAGCCAAGAGGTTATACCGTTTTGTGCCATATACAAAGACATCTCTTCAAGCTTATCGCCGTCCATTGTGTCATAGCCCATCATGCCGTGAGAATGAATATCAATAAGACCGGGATATACTTTTTTGCCTTTTATGTCGTACTGTTCCATATCATTAGAAGCAATATTTTCCCCTATCTCCTCAATTTTTCCGCCGCTAACAAGAATATCTACTTTTTTTCCGCAAACGAAAGCATTTTTGTAAAGCATATGTGCGCCCCCTTTTTAAAGCATAGCTGCGCCGAGTGCGCCTGCATTTCTTTGTAAAGTTGAAATTTCAACTCTTATGTCTTTTTTAAGTTCGGCTTTAAGCGGAGCAAGAAGTTTGTCGCCCTGAAGCGTTACGCCGCCTGCAAGTACAATACAATCCGGTCCAAAAATATTTGCAAGACTTTCAATTCCTCTTGCAAGATAAAAGATGTATTTTTTATAAACAGCTTTTGTAACTTCACACCCCATATCAAGAGCTTCAAAAATTATTTCGCCGTTTAAAGTTCCTTTTTCTGTCATTAACTTATATATTATACTGTCTTTGTTTTGCTTTGCGGCTTCACCGACATCTTTTACAAGAGCGTTTGAAGAACAGTACTGCTCCCAGCAGCCTTCCTGACCGCACGGGCATTTTCTGCCGTTTTCGGGTTTTATTATAAAATGACCTATTTCGCCCATATTGTTCTTTGTATGACAAATCTGTCTGTTCATTATAATACCGCCGCCAATGCCTGTGCCGAGCGTAACAAGTACAAGGTTGTCACAATCATTTGTAGAACCGAAAATTATCTCACCCAAAGCGGCACAATTAGCGTCGTTGTCAACGGTAACAAAAAGGTCTATTTTATCTGATACAGCCTTTTCAAGCGGATAACCCTTAAACGGTAAATTTGATGCATAAATAAGACCGTTTTTTATCTCGCCCGGCGTGCCTATGCCGACATTTTTAATCTTATATTCATCTTTAATTTCATTTATTTTATCGCAAATTGCATTAACGATTCCGTCAGCGTTCTCGGGAGTTTTAATTTTATCGGTAAATTTCACTTCTTTTTTGTCAACAACGGCAAATTTAATATCCGTTCCGCCAATATCAACGCCAAGCCTTGTACCGTAATATGCATCCTCATCGCAGATTAAAATTACATCGGGATGCGTTTTAAGAAGCGTTGCGGGAACCGAGGTATTTATTCCGTCATTTAAAAGCTCTGAAACAACACGGCTTTTATTTGCTCCGTTTGCAAGAAGAATAATTTTTCTTGCTTTTAAAATGGTTGCAATTCCCATTGTAAGCGCTTGTCTCGGAACCTCATCGCTTGACGCAAAAAAGCGTGAATTTGCTTTTATTGTATTCTCGGTTAAATTTGTAAGGTGTGTGCGGGAGCTAAGACTTGCATCAGGTTCATTAAATCCGATATGACCGTTTTGACCGATACCGAGTATCTGCAAGTCAATACCGCCGTTTTCCTTTATAAGCCTTTCGTATTCGTCACATTCCTTTATGGGGTCTGTTGCCTCACCGTTAGGAATATGTGTATTTTCGGGCTTTATATTTATCTTTGAAAAAAGATTATCCTTCATAAATTTGTCATAACTTTGTGAGTTTTCTTTTTGTATAGGATAATATTCGTCAAGATTAAACGATATAACATCAGAAAAATCAATTTCTCCGCTTTTATTCATTTCTGCAAGCTTGCTATACATACCGAGCGGCGTAGAGCCTGTTGCACGACCGATAACGCTGTCGGGCTTCAGCGTAAGCTGAGACGCTACGATATTGGCAGCCTTTTCCGAAAGCTCTTCATAATTTTTACAAACAATAATGCGCATTTTAAGACAGCTCCTTTATAATTCCGTTAAGTTCAGGTTCAATTCTGTTAAGTTCGTCGACGAGAGCAAACTGGTTTCTAGCCCTATCAAGATTATGGTTTTCTCTGTGAATTTTAAAATATGTATCGCCGTTTAAGTAGTCTGCAAGAAAACGTATTCCACATTCATACGTCATAAGCTTAACGCTGAAAGCAAAAAGCTCTTTTTCGGCAGGTGTTACAATATCTTTTACTTCCTTTAAAAAACCTTTTGCAAATGCCGTAAAACATTCTTTGTCAAAATGTACTTTTGAAAGGTCTGTCTCGTCCTCTGCGGCGGTAGAACCGCCCATTCTTAGTGCGTCACCGAAATCGTAAAGCATACTTCCCGGCATAACCGTATCAAGGTCGATAACACAAATTGCCTCACCTCCGAATTTATCAAAAAGAATATTGTTGATTTTTGTATCGTTATGTGTAACTCGGAGCGGAATTGTGCCGCTTTCAATTCCTTTTACAACTTTATCCGCAAAAGCTGCATTTTTAAGAGCAAAATCAATTTCTGCCGAAACAAGCGAAGCTCTGCCTGCCCTATCTTCTTCAATTGCTTTTTTTAACTGCTCAACCCTTTTGGGCGTGTCGTGAAAATCTTTAATAGTTTCATGAAGCTTTTCAACAGGGAAATCGTCAAGCATTCTCTGGAATTTTCCAAAACCTTTTCCTGCTTGATAAAGGTCTTTTGCGGTTTTGCTGTTTTCGATTGTTATAGTATCGTCTATAAATTTATAGAGTCTGAAAACATTCTCTTTATCCGCCTTATAGCAATAACCGCCGTCCAAGGTTTTAAGCACCGTAAGCGTTTCACGTTCGGGATTACCGTAATTTTGAATAATTTTTTTCTTTAAAAAATCGGTAACATTTACAATATTTTCCATAAGCTCATCGGGATTTTTAAAAACATTTACATTTATTTTCTGGAGAATAAATCTCGGTTTTTCGGTGCAATATGTGTCATTTATGTGTCCGTTTCCGTATTCGCTTATTGTAGAATCAACATTAAATTTTTGTAAAATTTCATTTAACTGTATCATATTTTTCCCTCTTTCAAAAATTATATAATCCTTCGTCGATAAATTTTTTCATTGCCGCCTTTACAGACGCCACATCATCTCTGTATGTTACCCCGAACCATTTTTCGGGAGTAGTCATTACCTTTACTTTACTGCCTTCCTCGGTGATTTTACTGCTTATAATACTCGGCAAGAAAAATTCACCCTTTGGGCTGTCTATATTTTCCTTTAAAAATAGCTTAAATTTTTCTTTAATATACGGAAAAATATCCGGCATAAGTCCCCACATATTCATGGAAACAACCGTATCCTGTGCAAAACCGCTGTTTTTGTCAATTGCGGTATGCTCTGTAACGCTTTTAAGGTAGCCGTTTTGTATTTCGCATATTCCTCTTGCGACAGTTCCGTTCTCGGTAAGAGTGTTATAGAGGTTATATCCAACCATACACATTTCATCACTCTCAACAAGGTTATCGTGAATAAGCTTGAAAGAAGTTTGTCCGTAAAAATCATCAGCATTTATAACCGCAAACGGACTGTCAATCTCTTTTTCGGCGCACATAACGGCATGCGCCGTTCCCCACGGCTTTACCCTTGTTTCGGGGCATTTAAAGCCATCAGGCAAATTATCAAGCTCCTGAAAAACATAGCTTACATCAAGCATTTTTTCAATGCGTTTTCCACAAACGCTTCTGAAATCCTTCTCGTTTTCTTTTTTTATAATTATAACCGCTTTGTTAAAGCCTGCCTTTGCGGCATCATGAACAGAAAAATCAAGAATAATTTCTCCGCCCGGTCCGATTTGTTCAATCTGTTTAAGCCCTCCGAAGCGGCTTCCCATACCTGCCGCCATAACAAGAAGCTCCGTTTTTTTCATAAAAACACCCCTATAATTATTTACTTTTTTAAAAATATGTGTTATACTATAAATGAGTATATCACAACATATAAAATATATAAATACCTTTTAGGCTCAATTTTATATGTTTTTGGCTCATTTTGGAGGTGTGAAATGCCCTGGAGAGAATATAATATAGATAATCAAATTGAAATAGTCAGATTACATTCACTTTTTGAGGAAGTATTAAGCGTAGGTTATGATTTTCCGGGAGAAAAGCACGACTTTTGGGAATGTGTTTATGTGGTCAGCGGCAGTGTGCGTGCAAGCGGCGACGGACAGGTTTACAACGTTTCGGCAGGAGAAATTATTTTTCATAAACCGCTGGAATTTCACAAGCTCACCGCCGAAAACGGCGCAGGAATTTTTATTTTCACCTTCACGCCCGAAGGCACCTTGATTGATTATTTTAAGAATAAAATTTTCCGCTTACTTCCCGAACAGCAAAGCATTATTCAGGAGCTTATTCGCTTTGCGCAAACAAGAAACAAAGATACAGATTTAAAAAAAATACAAAGAGAATTCAGATATATTGAAAAGTTTAAGGACGATAAAGTATATTTGCAAATTATTGCGGCATATATAAAGCTTTTGCTTCTTTCACTTTACGATAATTCCAGAGCCGTGCTTGCTTTTGATAATCACCCCGACGCTCTTGTATATAAAAATGCCGTATCTTATATGAATAATAATATAAGAAAAAGCATCACAACTGCGGAAATTGCTTCATATTGCAGTGTCAGCCTTGCAACCTTAAAAAGAATTTTTGATAAATATGCGGGTATATCAATCCATCAGTATTTTTTAAAACTAAAAATAAACGCCGCCTCCGAACTTTTAAAAAGCGGCCGTGAAACGGGTAAAAATCCATCATCGTTTAAGTCATAAGTAAAATCCCACACCGCATAGATGTGGGATTTAAAGTTATTCAAGTTTATTTATATCATATTTATTTCCGAGATATGCCCAGTTTTGCGAAAACGGATTTATCAAATTCCAGTACCCCGGACCTCGGAGCGAATATTCGTCAACAAGCGCAAGCTTTGCAGCTATGCTTCTCACGTCCTCAAACCATACAACGTGTTCACTGCCGTCACGGGCGTTATATTCAAAATACGGCGTTCTTGAACGCTCGTCAAAGCTTATTTCGGCGCCGTTTTCGGCGGCAATTCTGACAGCTGTTTCGTTGCCTATTCCAACCGCCCTTGTAACTCCTCGCTGATACGGCAAACGCCAGTCATATGCGTAGTTTGGAACGCCCATATATATTTTACTGCTTTCTATTTCCGAAACGGCATACTGAACAACACGTCTGACTTCGTTAATCGGCGCAACCGCCATAGGCGGACCGTAAGTGTAGCCCCATTCGTAGGTCATAATGAGTACGGTATTTGCCGCCGCACCGAGTGCGGCATAATCGTGTCCTTCATAAAGTGAGCCGCTCTGATTTGACGAAACTTTCGGCGCAAGGTCAACATTTACAGTATATCCTTCTGCGTTAAGCCTTTCCGTAACGTTACGCACAAAATTTGAAAAAGCGTCTCTGTCCTCGGCATTGATATATTCAAAATCTATGTCAAGTCCAAGATAGCCTTTTTCTCTTATCTCCGTAAGAATATTATCAATAACACGGTTTTGAAGTACGGCGTCATTAAAAATAAGGCTTGCCGCTGTGCTGTCGAAATTGCCGCTTTCGGTAAGCGAGGTTATAAGCATTATGGGTGCGGCTTTGTTTTCGTAAATCAAGTCAACAAGCCGTTTGTCGTTTGTTTTTATAAGCTCGCCGTTTTCGGTAAAGCCATAGCCGAACACTGCACAGCTTGATAAAAAAGGCAAAGCTCTTTTTAAAACGCTGTCGTTTGTATCCGTGTATGTAAAGCTGTACACATTTGTGGACATTGTCCCCTGCTCCTCGTAGCTTATTACAAGCTGTTCGCCTGCGTAAATTATTCCGTTTAAAATTATTGATGGGTTTCTCTGCATAAGTTGCATCTCGGTTATTCCGTAAAGTGCCGCAATTGACGAAGGCGTTTCGCCGGAACGAACAGTATGAACCGTATCGGGAATAAGAATTATAAGCGCCTGCCCCACAACCAAGTACGGCTGATTGCTAAGGCCGTTATCGGTTATAATTCTCTGTGGCGAAACGCCGTAAAGCCTTGCTATGCTACCGACTGTTTCATTAGCTTTTACAATATGTATAACCATAAAATATGCCTCCTTTAACATTTCCTTATCTGTACATAGGTCCATACTTTTTACAAGCCGCATAATCTGCCGCCTGAGTATCTTCTGTACCGAATGCCGACCATGCATGCGGACGGTAAACTTTTTCTTCGGGTACGTTCTCTTGTCAAGCTTTTCGTGTACATCATCAGGAAGATTGAGGTTAACATATGCTTTATCCTTCATCTGACCTACGGCAATCGCACCTTTTGCCCAGCGTACCATTTTCTCTGCTACGTCGTCGGGAATAGAGTTGTCGTTAATATCCTGTACATCGTGTCCGTACATTGAAAATGCGGGAAGTCCACGCTGTGCAAATGCTGCCATAACAGCGGCAAGATAAACCGCACCGGGTCTTTCCGTTCCGTTAAAGCCCCATACAGCTTTTACTGTGTCCGAGCTTAAATCCATTGTTTCCGAGCCGTAACACCAGCAAGGTGTAACAGCAAGAGAAGCGCAAACAATCTGCGTTGCAAAATACTCGGCGCACTTTGCCGCCTCTGCTCCTCCGCCTATTGTGCAAGGCGAAATAGCGCACTCTACGGGCGTTCCGTCCATATAGCGGACTTTGCTTTCAATAAGTTCTTTTGCGGCTTTTACCATTGCCATTGTTTTTTCTTAAAGGCTTTCTCTTACGCCGCCCCAGCGACCGTCAATTGTCGGTCTTATTCCAATTTTAGGTTTCATATATATCTTCCTTTCTAATATAAATTACCTTTTTAAGTTGATTTTATCATATAAGAAAATTTTTGTCAAGATAAAAAAATTGTGATAATATAATTATATTTACTTTTTCTGTTATAAGGCTGTTTTTTTATTCCAAAAAAATATATTTACCCAAAGAATACCTCTTTGTTTGTGCCATAAAAAATATCGTCATGACCGCTCAACTTTTCGCAGATTTTTTCAAACCAACCCCAGCGGTCGTTAATATCAAACTCATAAGCATGACCCCAAATATATAGGAGCTTAGGTTTATCTGTTTCGAGTTTCAAAAATCTGTCAACGGCGTCCTCGGTTTCTTCCGTAATATTTGTATATGCAGTCGGATTAAATCTTAAAAGATTTTCCTGCAAATCAAAGCTGTGCGTTGAAGTGATTGTTCTTGAATATTTTATTTTTGTGTTGTTTCTTATAATCTCGGCAACTCGGTCGTCGTTATTCACTCCGCCGCAAGGATATGCCATACCGATAATTTCATAGCCCGCAAGCTTTTCGAGATTTTTTCTGTCCTCCTCTACCTGGCGGATAATTTCCGCCTCGTCAAGTACGGTTAAATTCGGATGAGTCAGCGTATGTACGGCAACCTCATGCCCTTTATACAGCTCCTTTAATTCAGAAGGACGGATTTTGTCGTGACAAACATCTACGCCGCTTCTGACTATAACTTCCTTTAAGCCGAGAAGCTCCGAGTTAATGTTAAATGTGGATTTTAGCCCGTACCTATTGAAAAGTGCAACAAGTCTGAAATCCTGTACAACGCCGTCATCGTAACTGAAAGTTACCGCTTTGTTTTTTCCGTTCCACATAGTTTTCGCTCCTTTAATTATGCTTTTATAGGCATTTTCGGGTTTCCCCTCATCCGAGTCGGCTTACGCCGACCCACCTTCCCCCAAGGGGGAAGGCTTATAAAAACACCCACTTTTTTACATTATTTTAATTATATCATAACGTTTTTTTTGTGTCAATGACCTATATTAAGATTTTTAGATAATAGAAGGTCTTGATTTTTATTAAAAGTTATGTTATAATTATAACACATAAAATCTATTTATACAAATAATATTCAGGAAATTGTTAAAAACGCAAGTTCCATAATGGGTATTATTTGTATATCAATTATGTTCGGTTAGTTTAGCAGTTAGCCGGAATTTGCGTTTTTGTGCGCTTACTTCGGTAGGCGCATTTTTTTTTAAGGAGGATAAGAAAAATGACAATTAAAGAGGAACTTATAAGAAGAAGCGTTGCAGAAAGCGTTGCCCAAAATTTGCAAATTACCGAATACGATATAAATACTGTTGCGGATACTGCCGCCATAAAAGCTCTTGACGAAATTAAATCAGTCATTTCAAGGCACGAAGAACTATCCGATTTTTATATTGTAGATGAAATTGTTGAAATTTTTATAAAATACGGAATTGATACAAACGGCTGTCACGATTTCGGTTAAAAAAGTTTTTTGTCAAATTTAAAAAAATTTTTCAAAAACCCTTGCAAAATACGTTTTTTTATGATAAAATAATAGAGTATGATTTTAGCGGCTGGTAAAATCAGACAGTTTTGCATATTTCGGCAGGGTTAATTCCCACCTGCCGATGCGAATAACTACATGACTTTGAATGCGAGGTGAAACAAATGCCGAATATCAAATCAGCAAAGAAAAGGGTTAAGGTTATAGCTACCAAAACTCTCCAGAACAAAACTCTTAAATCAGGTCTTAAAACCTGCATAAAGAATTTTGAGAAAGCTGTTGAAGGCGGAGACAAGGCTGCTGCTGAGGCTGCTTTTAAGTATGCAGTTAAAAAACTTGACCAGGCTGCCGCAAAGAACATTTTGCACGTTAATGCAGCTGCAAGAAAGAAATCTCAGATGGCGCTTAAACTTAACGCCATGAAGTAAGTCTGTGTTGATGAATGCCGCCGTGTAGGCGTTTGTTAAGTTGCAGAAAATGGTTTTTAAAAGCCGTAGCTTTTGCTACGGCTTTTTAATTTATTTCTTAATAAGTTTATGATACGTCTTTTTACCTTTTTTAACGATTATTTCTCCGCCGTTAAACATATCTTCCGTTATTACGGCTGTCGGCTCGGTGACTTTATTACCGTCAAGAGAAAGACCGCCGCCAGCAATGAGCCTTCTTGCCTCGGCTTTAGAGGACGCAAGCTTTGTTTCAACAAGCATATCAAGCACGCCAATTCCTGCGGCAATTTCGGTTGACGGCATATTTTCATTGTTTCCGCCGCCGCCAAATACTGCCTCTGCGGCTTCTTTAACTTTATCGGCTTCTTCCTTGCCGTGAACAAGGCTTGTAACTTCGTAAGCAAGTATTCTCTTTGCTTTATTAAGCTCTGCGCCTTCCCATTTTTCCATTTCCCTTATCTCGCTCATCGGAATAAACGTAAGAAGTTTAAGGCATTTAATAACGTCCTCATCGCCAACGTTAACCCAGTACTGATAAAAATCGTAAGGAGAAGTTTTGTTCGGGTCAAGCCATACGGCGCCGCTTGCCGTTTTGCCCATCTTCTTGCCTTCGCTGTTTGTAAGAAGCGTGAAGGTCATTCCGTAAACCTGCTTTTGGTCTTTTTTGCGGCAAAGATTTATACCGCCCAAAATATTGCTCCACTGGTCGTCGCCGCCAAGCTCCATTTTACAATCGTATTTACGGCTTAGCATAAGAAAATCGTAGCTCTGCATAAGCATATAGTTAAATTCAAGGAAAGACAATCCTTTTTCGAGCCTTTGTTTAAAGCACTCTGCGGCAAGCATTTTGTTTACCGAAAAATGTGCGCCTATATCCCTTAAAAATTCTATGTAGTTAAGGTCTAAAAGCCAGTCCTCGTTATTTACCATAATAGCCTTGCCGTCAGAAAAATCAACAACCTTTGCAAGCTGTTTTTTGAAACATTCGCAGTTATGGCGTATTGTTTCGAGCGTCATCATTTTACGCATATCCGTTCTGCCGCTGGGGTCGCCTATATGTCCCGTACCGCCGCCGACAAGGGCAATCGGTCTGTGTCCCGCAAGCTGCATATGGCGCATAACTACCATCTGCAAAAAATGTCCTACATGCAGACTGTCGGCAGTCGGGTCAAAGCCTATGTAAAAAGTAACCTTCTCTTTGCCGAGAAGCTCTCTTATTTCGTCCTCGTGCGTAGTCTGGGCAATAAGCCCTCTTTCTTTAAGTGTGTCAAATACGTTCTCCATTTTTCATATTCTCTCCTTTGTAACGGGATTTATGTATGCCGCATTCAGCGGCTAAATATTTAACTGTTTTTCACAATCGAAATACAGTAATTTTCCTCTGTAAATATTTCTCCGCAAACCTTTTCGACATCTTCCCTTGTAACGCTTTGGTATGCGTCAAACATTGCATAAAGGTCCTGCCCTGACGTTACATATCTCGATAAGCTTTGCATATAGCTCTCGGAATCCTCAAATTTAAGCATTGAAAGGCCGTAAAGCTCATTTCTTGCCGCCTCAAGCTCCTCGTCCGTGAACTCGGCTTTTGTTGCGGTTTCTAAAATACGCTTTCCTGCTTCTTCGGGATTTTCGGACTCCCCTGCTATTTCAACAAAAGCATATTCGGGCTCTTCAGATGTATATTCATAGTTTAT
>CACZWA010000080.1 GCA_902784685.1 uncultured Ruminococcus sp. | reverse complement strand
TTTTTTCTTCGGTTATTTCATAGATATCCTGCCGCAAGGAATCAATCTCCGAAACAGGTCTTTGAAAAATTTCACCGTTTTTGCCGAGCGAAAGCTCTCTCGGTAAAGTCAAACAGTGTTGCCAACCGAAATTTGCGGTGGGGTTAAAGTAGGGAATATCGCCGATACCCATCCAGCCTATAAGCAGTTTCCGCCCGTCGGGGGCGGTGAAAGTCTGCGGAGCATAAAAATCAAAGCCGTAGTCCCATTCGATAAATTCACCGTTATTAAGATAACCCGAACTGTAAATGTTTTGGTGAGAAAAATCTCCGTGATTCATTCCCTGCGGCGAAAAACTTAAAATTTTTTTGTCCGAAATATCTATAACATCGGGACACTCCCACATATAACCGAAATCTTTCAGCGTTTCCGTTTTTTCAAAAGTCCAGTCCGACAGATTGTTTGAAGAATAGTAAAGCACACAACCTTTGCCGTCACGGGTTCTTGCTCCGAGTACCATATAATATATGCCGTTTTCTTCCCATACCTTTGGGTCACGGACGTGACACGAACAATAATCGGGGTAGTCGGAGTTTCTTAAAACGGTAACTTTTTCGCTCATATTCTGACCGTCTTTTGTGGTCAGATGAATAACATTTGCCTCTCTGCCGGAGTTGATATAATCATAATCGCCGTCTTTTTTTACGTTGCCCGTGTAGAAAATGTGAAGCGTGTTTTCTGCAACAATGCCGCAACCGGAGTAAGCTCCGCTTCTGTCATCGGGGCTGTCGGGGCAAATGGCAACACCCTTAAAAGTCCAGTTTATTAAATCGGGACTTTCAAAATGTCCCCAGCATTTTTCGCCTTTCCCATAAGCGTCTTGCGGACAGTACTGAAAATACACATGATATTTTCCGCCGAAGAAACAAAGCCCGTTTGGGTCGTTAAGCCAGCCGTTAAACGGCTCTAAATGAAGTTTTTGCCTGAAATCGTTTTTCAAATCGGTCGCCTCTTTTATTTTACAGCAGTAATCAATTTATCAAGAAAATCAACATCGCCGTTTGCGGCTTTTTCTATTTTAGTAAAATCATCTGGGTTAGTGATGATAACGGGAGTAACTGTTTTATAGCCTTTGCTTTCAATTAACGCTTTATCAAAGGTTATGAGAGTTTGACCTCGTTTAAAGCTTTCGCCGTCTGCAACATGTGCTTTAAAGCCTTCGCCGCCGAGTTCAACCGTGTTAATGCCTATGTGAATAAGAAGCTCTGTGCCTCCGTCAAGTTCAAGACCGATAGCGTGATGAGTGTCGAAAAGTGTGCTTACTTTGCCATCGGCAGGAGCTACGATTTTTCCTTCGGCAGGTTCAACGGCAGCGCCTATTCCGAGTACATTTGAAGCAAAAGTTTCATCGGGGACATCCTCCATTGCAACGGCAGTACCTTTAAGCGGAGAGTATATTGCTCCGTCATCATATTCTTTGTCGGCTTTGACAGAAGCGGTTTCTGTCGGCGCTTCGGTATTTTCCTCAGCATCTTTATATATAGCGTAAGAAATTACAAAAGCAACAACAGAAGCTACGATAAATGTAAGAAGATAACCTAAGAAGGTAGGAGTAGTAATTAAAAATCCGAAAATACCGGTTACACCGTTAGCTGTTGCATAAACCTTCATAACAGAAGCTACAGCCGCACCGCAGGCTCCGCCTATCATACCTGCTACAAGAGGCTTTACAAAGCGAATGTTAACACCGAAGATTGCAGGCTCGGTTATTCCCATAAAAGCAGAAAGAGAAGCGGGGAGAGCAAGAGATTTAATTTTCTGCTCACGGGTCTTAAATGCTACCGCAAGAGCGGCCGCACCCTGGGCAACGTTTGCCGCAGTTGCAATCGGCATCCATGTGTTTTGACCGTTTTCCGCAATCATTGCAAGCTCAATGGCGTTATACATATGGTGAACACCTGCCACAACGGTAGGAGCATAAACGCCGCCCATGATAAATGCGCCTATTCCGAACGGAATTGCAATAAGAGCTTTTGCACCGGCTAATACCCATGTTTCAACCTGTGAGAAAACAGGACCGATAATTGTTAAAGCCAAAAATCCGGCAACAAGAACCGATACAAGCGGAGTAACGAACAAATCAAATGTTTCGGGAACAATTTTGTGCAGTCTTTTTTCGATTGCACACATAACGAGAACTGCAATGATTATAGGAATAACGTGACCCTGATAACCGCTGTTTTGAATGTTCCAAACTCCAAACCACGACCAAAGCGTTGTGGTTTCAGCACCGCCGCCTGCGCTCCATGCATTAACAAGGTCGGGGTGAATCATAATCATACCGATAACAGCACCGAGATAGATGTTTCCGCCGAAAATTTTTGCCGCACTTACAGCAATAAGAATCGGAAGGAACACAAGTGCCGCATTTGAAAACAAATTAAGAAGCCCGAAGAACTGTGAACCCGAAAGTTGCGGAAATGCTCTTCCGAGACCGCCCAAAAGTCCGTTTAAAAGACCGGTTGCTACGATAGCCGGAATGATAGGTACAAATATATCTCCGAGAGTTTTTATTGCTCTTTTGTACCAGGGCGATTTTGAAGCGGCAGCAGCCTTAACATCATCTTTTGAAGCGGCTTCTATGCCTGCAAGGGCAATAAACTCATCGTAAACTTTGTTTACCGTTCCTGTTCCTATAATAATTTGAAGCTGACCGGAAGCCTCGAAAACACCTTTTACTCCGTCAATGTTTTCGAGCGTTTTCTTGTCTGCCTTGTTGTTATCGGCGATAACAAGACGAAGGCGTGTTGCACAATGGGCGGCGCTTGCAAGATTTTCCTTGCCGCCGATAGCGCTTAAAATTTCAGATGCGCATTTTTTGTAATCCATAATGTAATACCTCCTATTTATTTTCTTAAACTATATATAGTAAGTTTAAGAATTATATACAGTTAAAGTTTAACATTGGCGGAAAAATATGTCAATTGATTTTATGCACAAATATTAAATTACTATTCGGGTGGTTTCACACAGTTTCAGTTTTCATTGTAGATTTACGCTCTATTATATCAAAATCAAGCTGTAAAGTCCGAGGTATGCTGTTACTGCTTTTTATTTCGGTAAGCAACATATTAGCGGCGCTTATTCCGGCGGTTTTGTAGTGGAAATGCGCAGTTGTGAGCGGAGCATAAGCAAGCTGACCTATACGGTTGTCACCGACCGAAGCAATTAAAACATCTTCGGGTATTTTTATTCCCGCTTCACGGCAATAGAGCATTGCTCCTGCGGCAATGCTGTCTGTGGCGCAGAAAAGACAATCGGGGCGGGTTTTGCCTGAAAAAATCTGCTTTGCTTTTTCGTATCCCGAATCAATACTGAATTTAGCCACTTCGCAAAAAGCTTTGTTTAAATTAAGCCCTGCTTCTTTTACAGCACGTTCAAAACCTGCGCGGCGATTTTTGCCTGTTGCAATATCGCTCATGTTTGCGCCGATAAATCCGGGATATTTAACGCCTTTTTCCATCATAAGCTTGGTTAATGCATATGCCGCACCTTCATCATCATGGCAGACACAACTGTACCCTTTAATGTTTTGCCCGACTATAATAACAGGCACACGCATTTTTGCAAGCGCACGGCTGTGCATTTCCGTAAAAACGGTTGCAAGCAGAATAACGCCGTCAACACGGTTTTGCTTAAATAAGTCAAGAAAATGTATTTCTTTGTTATAATCGTTTGAGGTGTTTGCAAGCAAACTCTGATAACCTTCGGCATTTAAAACTTCCGTTATGCCTTCCGTTACTCTTGCTGTGCTTTCGCCCGAAAGCTTTGGAATAATTACACCGATTTGCTTTGTAATTCGTGTCTTTACGGCATGGGCGGAGTTGCTTGGCGCATAGCCTGTAAGTTTTATTGTTTCTTCTATTTTAGCTCTTTTTTCGTCACTTAAATATCCGCCGTTAAAGTATCGGCTCACGGCAGATTTTGATACGCCTGCGGCTTTTGCAAATTCTGAAATATTCATATGATACCTCTTTCTGTTTCATATTTATATTTCATATTCTACAATATTTTTGCCAAAATTGCAAGACAGTATTACCAAAAAAATAAAAATTTTGTTTTGTATTGAAAAAATGTAAACTTTCTGATATAATGTTATATAGAAAAAATGAAAGGACAGTAAATATATGAACTGGAATGAGATTACAATTTTAACAACACCGCAGGCAGAGGAGCTTATAACGGCGGTGCTTTACGATACAGGCGTAGGCGGAGTTAATATTGAGGACCCCTCGCTTCTTGATGATGCAAACCGCAACACAAGCGCATGGGACGTAATGGACGACGATATCATGAAAAAATACAGCGAGGACAAATGTCTTATAAAAGCATACTATTCGCCCGAAACAAATTTTGAAGAAGTTATGTTTAAAATAAAAGAGGGCATTGAAAACGCAAAAAAATTTGTTGACGTCGGCAAGGCGGAGGTTACGGTAAGCGTTGTAAACGAGGAGGACTGGGAAAATAATTGGAAGCAGTACTATAAACCTGTTTATATCGGAAAAAACATTGTTATAAAACCGCTTTGGGAAAATATAGAGAAAAAAGACGGACAAGTTGTTATTGAGCTTGACCCCGGTATGGCTTTCGGTACGGGAACTCACGAAACAACAAGAATGTGCCTTGAAATTATGGAAAACACCGTTAAAAAAGGCGACAAGGTACTTGATATAGGAACAGGAAGCGGAATCCTTTCAATAGCGGCAATTAAAATGGGCGCAGAAAAATGCTGTGCGGTTGATATTGACCCGATGGCTGTTAAAATTGTCGGAGAAAACTCAGCGGCAAACGGCGTGCAGGATAAAATAGAAACTGTTGTCGGAAATCTTGCAGATGAAGTAAGCGGCAAATATGACCTTGTTGTTGCTAATATTATTGCCGACGCAATAATTGCTTTAAGCCCCGACGTCAGACAGTTTATGAAAGAAGGAGCATATTATATTACTTCGGGTATAATAAAGTTCCGTTTGGAGGACGTTAAAGAAACACTTGAAAAATGCGGCTTTGAAATAGTCGATATTAAAACGGACGGCGAATGGGCGGCGGTGATTTGTAAATGAGCAGATTTTTTGTTACAAAAAAAATGATAAACGGAAGCGAGATAACTCTTTCCGAGGAAGATTCCGCGCACCTTGCAAGAGTTCTCAGAGCCGAGGTCGGAGAGGAAATAACGGCAATTGACGAGAGCGGCATAGAGTATGCGGCTGAAATTACGGAAATATCTAAAAAAGCTGTTAAGGCAAAAATAACGGATTTTAAAAAATCCGCCGCAGAACCCAAAATATCGGTTACGCTTTTTCAGGGACTCCCGAAAGGCG
>CACZWA010000079.1 GCA_902784685.1 uncultured Ruminococcus sp. | reverse complement strand
TATTCTGTTTTTGCAGAATACGTTTTTTTTTTTCTTTCTTCCTTTTTTCGGCATAATATATGTTGTGGATAAAGAAAAAAGGAGAATGTTTATGAGTTCTAAAATTACTTTTATAGGCGGCGATATACGCATGATTGAAGCGGCAAGATTCGCTGCAAAAAAACACAAAGAAGTAATTATTTACGGATTTGATAAGCTTGAAAAAAATTTTGATACTTATGATGTTACAATTGAAACAAACCTTAAAGAAGCTCTTTCGGGAGCGGATACTGTTATTTTCGGCCTTCCATCAAGCGTGGACGGAAAAAATATATTTGCCCCCTATTCCTCGAAAGATATTCCGATTTGTTCGGTAATATCGTATATTAAGCCGAGTGCTTATGTTTTTGGCGGTATGCTTAAAGAATACATACAAAAGGAAGCGGAAACAAAAGGAATAAAATGTTTTGATTATTTTTTACGAGAGGAACTCACTTTAAAAAATGCACTTGTTACCGCCGAAGGCGCTTTGCAAACGGCAATGACCGAAACCCCGCATACAATCCACTCAAGCAAATGCCTTGTTATCGGTTACGGAAGAATAGGAAAAATGCTTTCGGATATTTTAAAGAAACTCGGCGCCTCGGTTACTTGTTCGGCAAGAAAAGAGAGTGACCTTGCACTTATTGAATGTAACGCTATGGAAGCGGTTAATACATCTTTAATCGGCAAATCTATCGGTAGATTTGATATAATTTTTAATACTGTGCCTTTCAGTATTTTGGAAGAAAAAAATTTGGCTTCCGTAAGGCATGATGCGCTTATCATTGACCTTGCATCAAAACCGGGCGGCGTAGACTTTGAAAGCGTAGACTTTGAAAGCGCAAGAAAGCTCGGATTAAAAGTAATATGGGCAACATCTTTACCGGGAAAAGTTGCACCGGAAACCTCCGGCAAGATTATCTCGGATACAGTTTTTAATATATTGAACGAACAAAAAGTCAGGAGGTGAGACAGTGGTATCATTAAACGGACTGCGTGTAGGTTTTGCCTTTACAGGGTCGTTTTGTATGCTTTCAAAAACGCTTGAAGCTCTTAAACTTACTGCTGATTGCGGCGCAGATATTACACCTATAATGAGCGAGATTACAGCGTCCACAGACACCCGTTTCGGTACAGCAGATTATTTTAAGAATGAAATGTTAAAAATAACAGGTAAAAACGGAATAATTTCATCTGTTCGGGAGGCAGAGCCTATCGGACCGAAAAAACTTCTTGATGTTCTTGTTATTGCACCGTGTACAGGCAATACGCTCACAAAGCTTGCACTCGGTATAACGGACAGCTGTGTGACGATGGCGGCAAAGGCGCATTTGCGTAACGGCAGACCTGTTGTAATCGGCGTTTCTTCTAACGACGGACTTAGCAATACGGCTAAAAATATAGGTCTTTTGATGAACTATAAAAACATATTTATCGTGCCATACCGTCAGGACGATTGCGAAAAAAAGCCAACATCTGTGGTTTCTGATATGGAGCTTATTCCCGAAACAATTCTATCGGCAAAAAGCGGCGTACAGCTGCAACCGCTGATATTGACATAAATTTAAAAATGCGGTACAGCAAAACGCTGTACCGCATTTTATGTGCATTTATTGACGGCTTAATACATACCGCCCATACCGCCCATTCCGCCTGCCATAGCAGGGTCGGGCTTGTTTTCTTCAGGTTTGTCGGCAACAAGGCTTTCTGTTGTAAGAACCATTGCAGCTACGCTTGCGGCGTTCTGAAGAGCGCTTCTGGTAACCTTTGCAGGGTCAACAATACCTGTATCTATCATTTTAACATATTCTTCGGTAAGTGCATTGTAACCTATACCTTTTTCGGAATTTTTAATTTTTTCAATTATAACAGAGCCGTCAACGCCTGCGTTTGTAGCAATTTGTCTGATAGGTTCTTCGAGTGCTTTAAGAACAACCATAGCACCTGTTTTTTCATCACCCGAAAGTGATTCATAAAGAGCTTTAACAGCAGGAATAGCATTAATATAAGCTGTACCGCCGCCTGCAACTATACCTTCCTCTACTGCGGCTCTTGTTGCGGCAAGAGCGTCCTCAATACGAAGCTTCATTTCTTTCATTTCGGTTTCTGTTGCGGCACCTACATGAATTACCGCTACACCGCCTGCAAGTTTTGCAAGTCTTTCTGAAAGTTTTTCTTTATCAAAATCAGACGTTGTTTCGGAAATCTGGTGTCTAATCTGTGCAACTCTGTCACGAATAGCCTCGGAATCGCCCATACCGTCTGCAATAATGGTGTTCTCCTTCTGAACAACTACTTTTTTAGCACGACCGAGTTGTTCAAGAGTTGTATCTTTAAGCTCAAGACCGACTTCTGATGAAATAACTGTTCCTCCTGTAAGAACGGCAATATCTTCAAGCATTGCTTTTCTTCTGTCACCAAAACCCGGAGCTTTAACAGCAACGCAAGTAAATGTTCCGCGGAGCTTGTTAAGAACAATTGTAGTAATTGCTTCACCTTCAACATCTTCAGCTATTATAAGAAGCTTCTGACCCTGCTGAACAATCTGTTCAAGAAGAGGAAGAATTTCCTGAATATTTGAAATCTTTTTATCTGTTATAAGGATATACGGGTCATCAAGTACAGCTTCCATTTTGTCGGTATCTGTAACCATATAAGGCGATATATATCCTCTGTCAAACTGCATTCCTTCAACAACATCGGAATATGTTTCCGCAGTCTTTGATTCTTCTATTGTTATAACGCCGTCGTTGCTTACCTTTTCCATTGCGTCTGCAATAAGGTCGCCTACATTTTCGTTTGCGGCAGATATAGAAGCAACTCTTGCAATATCATCTTTACCTTTAATTTTTTCGCTGCTGTCTTTAATTTCTTTAACAGCTGCATCAACTGCGGCGCTTATACCCTTTCTGAGTATCATGGGATTTGCGCCTGCCGCAATGTTTTTAAGACCTTCTCTTACCATTGCCTGTGCAAGAAGTGTTGCTGTTGTTGTACCGTCGCCGGCAATATCATTGGTTTTTGTTGCAACCTCTTTAACAAGCTGTGCGCCCATATTTTCAAACGGGTCGTCAAGTTCAATTTCCTTTGCGATTGTTACGCCGTCATTTGTAATAAGCGGAGCGCCGAACTTTTTGTCAAGAACTACGTTTCTGCCTTTGGGTCCGAGCGTAATTTTAACTGTATTTGCAAGAGTATTTATACCTTTTTCAAGGGCTTTTCTTGCGTCTTCACCGTGTAATAACTGTTTTGCCATAAATAATCAATCCTTTCTGTTATTCAACAATTGCGAGAATATCACTCTGTCTTACAATTGTAAGCTCTTCGCCGTCAATTTTAACTTCTGTTCCGGCATATTTGCTTACAATAACTTTGTCGCCCGGTTTAACCTGCATAACAACTTCGTTTCCGTCAACGTTTCCGCCGGGGCCAACCTCAACTATTTCAGCAATCTGCGGTTTTTCCTGGGCTGAACCAGGAAGAACAATACCGCTTTTTGTTGTTTCTTCCGATTCGGTTGCTTTAATTACAACTCTGTCAAGTAAGGGTTTTACTTTCATTTTTTTGTCCTCCTATAATAAATATAATTTATAACATTTTTAGTTTATTAGCACCCACTCTCGTTGAGTGCTAATCACTATATATATATTACCACAAATAGAAATTTTTTCAACCTGTGAAAAGATAAAATATTTCTAAATAGCTATTGATTTCTTCTGTTTTTTTAAAAAAACTCTATTTTTCTCA
This sequence comes from uncultured Ruminococcus sp., assembly GCA_902784685.1. Lineage (GTDB taxonomy): Bacteria > Bacillota > Clostridia > RUG12999 > RUG12999 > RUG12999. The sequence continues at coordinate 2,920 of CACZWA010000079.1, read as the reverse complement.
ATTTCCCATTATTTTTTCTGCAACCTTAATTCCGTCAACAGCGGCGCTCATTATTCCACCTGCATAGCCTGCGCCTTCGCCGCAGGGATAAAGACCAGAAATATCTTTTGCCTGAAAATCCTCTCCCCTAACTATGCGTATCGGAGATGAAGTCCTGCTCTCAACTCCTATAAGCGGCACATTTTTTCCTGCAAATCCGGGGATTTTTCTGTTGAAAAATCTTAATCCGTCAGCAAGAGTTTGAGTAATAAACGCCGGGAAAAGCTCTGAAAAATCAGCTCCCGTAACACCAAAAGCATAGGTTGTATTAAGTTGGTTTATAGTTTTCTTCTTATCAAAAAAATCGCCACAAAGCTGATACGGAGCTTTATAATTTCCGCCGCCGAGCTTAAACGCCTGTTGTTCGAGCAGCCTTTGAAATTCTATTCCGCCGCCTACTCCAAAATCTTTATCCGAAACGGTAACAACTATTCCGCTGTTTGCATAAGTTCCGTTTCTTGCTCGGTTACTCATACCGTTTGTAACAACAGTTTTTTCTTCCGAGGCAGAAGGAATAATCTCTCCTCCGGGACACATGCAAAAAGAATAACAGCTTCTGTTTTCCCCGTTATATTTTAAATAATATTCGGCAGGCGCAAGGCTCGGATGTCCTGCCGCCTCACCGTACTGCGACATGTCAATAAATTTCTGGGGGTGTTCGATTCTCACACCTACGGCAAACGATTTGTTCTCGTAATATATATCGGAATTTTTTAACATACTAAAAGTATCACGGCTGCTGTGCCCTATCGCAAGAACAAGCACATCACACGGTAATTCACCTTTGTTTGTAAATACAGATTTTACATTGCTGTCATAATTTATTCCTTCAAGCCGTGTATTAAAAAGAATTTTTCCACCGAGTTTTTCGGTTTCAAGCCTTATATTCTTTACAACTTTTTTTAAAATATCCGTTCCGATATGAGGCTTTGCCGCATATAATATATCTTCGGGCGCTCCAAATCTGTGCAGAATTTCAAGTACATCTGCGCAGCGATAATCACCTATTCTCGTTGTAAGCTTACCGTCAGAAAAAGTGCCTGCGCCGCCCTCACCAAATTGAACATTACTTTCAGGATTCAGCACTCCGCAGTTTAAAAAGTGTTCAACGTCCGCTGTACGTTCATCAACATTTTTGCCGCGTTCTATTATAATAGGATTATAGCCGTATTTTGCAAGGAAAAAAAAAAAAAAAATTCCTGCAGGTCCGTAACCCACTACAATCGGAGGATTATTATATTTTTTTATAGGCAAAATATTCGGTTTTTGCGGAAGTGAAAAAACCGAAATATTTTCGGCAAACTGCATTTTGGGCGACAAATCGGTATCGGCAATAAGCGAAAAAACAAAATGAATATTGTTTTTTCGCCTTGCGTCAACAGATTGCTTTACAATTTTGAAGTTTTTTATACTGCCATGCGGCAGCTTTGTGTAGTTTTCAATATATTCGCTCGTAAGATATTCCGATATCGGCAAAAGTATATTGTTAATTCTAATTTTCGTCATTGCTTTGTTCAACGCCGCCTTCGGTTTCAATATCATAGTCCGACAGAGCTTTTTTTTCGTAATTAAGCTCGGCATATATTTTTTCGCCTTCAGCAAGTGAAACTCCGCTTGGTAAGCTTATATTAAGCTCTAATTTTTGGTTTTCTTCTTCCGGTTTGAAATCTGCATTGTAAAAGTCCGCCTTTACACTTTCTATGCCGTCAAGCAGAGATTTATCACCTTTAATTTTAACCGATTCTGTTTTTGACTTTACTGCGACCTCGTAGTTTTCGGTTATTTGTTCGGGCAAAGAGCTTGTATCAACATCAACCGAAACAATCTTGGTATATGAAATATTTAGTTTAACTTTTTCATCAAAGGTAAGCCGTTCATCATATATTGGCTTGCCGCCTTCGTCTACAGCAACTGCTGTATATGTTCTTTCGCCGGCGGTAGAAATTTCATCTGCATCAACTCTTACTTCAAAACGGCTTATTGCAGAAATAAGACTTTCAGGCCCACTTGCGGATATACTATCGGTTAAAATGCTTATATCATATTCATCTGCCTTTTTACCTTTAATGTTTAATTCGGGCTTAAAATCACAAGTAACGCCGCTGTCTATTCTGACAGTTATTTCCTCCGGTCTTATTCTTCTTACGGTTACTCCTGCAGGTGTACTGACCTTTGTTCTTATTATATAGTCGCCGGGCTGGTTTATTCCTGAAAAATCAAAGCTTGCGGAGTAATCAGTAAGATTTCCCGTTACAAGATTTCTCGTGCCCGAAACTCTTACATCAATACTTGCCGGAAGGTCGCCTATAAGGTAAAGTCCGCCTGCCGATATGTTTTCAAGTCCAATATAATCAATCTGCGTAATATTTACATTTGTTGTGTAAGTAGGGTTAGAATTTGATATAACATAAGCCCACAGCGAAATTGCAACCGCAAAGGCAAAAATTGCCTGAACAAGCTTGCTTTCATAAAAACGTCTCATCATTTTCCTTTAACCCTCCCTTTAAGCCATGTTTTAACTTCCGTTTGGGGCTCGCTGACTGTAAGCATGTTTTAACTTCCGTTTGGGGCTCGCTGACTGTAAGCAGTTCCGAAAGTTTAAGTTCAAGAAGTCCACTTGTAAGCTCTCTTTCTATAACTCCTTCGGTTGCTATTGAAATTTTACCCGTTTCTTCTGATACCATAACAGAAATGCAGTCGGATAATTCGGTTATACCTATACCTGCCCTATGTCTTGTGCCAAGCTCTTGGTCGAGGCTTTCAAGCCCGGTAAGAGGAAGGTAGCAGTTTGCGGCAAAGATACGGTTTTGCCTTATTATTACAGCACCGTCATGGAGCGGAGTATTCGGATAGAAAATATTTTGCAGTACTGCGCTTGTAA
>CACZWA010000078.1 GCA_902784685.1 uncultured Ruminococcus sp. | reverse complement strand
TGTAAACGGCGATGTTACACTTACAAACGAGACTGTTCAGTTTAACTATGACAGGGGCAGGGCATTCTCTGTTGACGCTATGGATAATGAGGAAACCGCAGGCGTAGCTTTCGGCAGGCTTGCGAGCGAGTTTATCAGAACAAAGGTCGTTCCGGAAATGGACGCTTTTCGTTTTGCGACTTATGCCGGTATAAGCGGAATATCAAAGGTTGCTTCTGGCGCAACGCTTTCAAGCGGCACAGACGTTATAGCTGCGCTCCGCGTGGCAACAACTGAAATGGACGAGGACGAAGTGCCTATGGAAGACAGAATACTGTTCATCACGCCTACTCTGTATGGCCTTGTGCAGGACCTTGACACTACGAAGTCCCGCGACGTGCTTTCACGCTTCAGCGGAAGTCCCGTGCTTGTGCCGCAGACACGTTTTTACACGGCGATTGACCTCTATGACGGTACAACCTCCGGCGAAACCGCAGGCGGCTATATTAAGGACGCAACAAACGGTAAGGACATCAACTTCATGGTTATTCATAAGCCGGCTGTACTTCAGTACACAAAGCATACGGTAAATAAGGTAATCAGCCCCGAAGAGAACCAGAGCGCCGATGCCTGGAAATTCCCGTACCGTGCATACGGTCTTGCTGACGTTTATGACAACAAAGTAGCGGGAATATATCTTCACCACAAAGCTTCGTAATAAGGGGGCGACAGTTATGAAGATTATAGGTCTTATTGAGCCTACTAAAGCTCCGCCGAAGGATAAAGAGCAAAAGGGCGGTGACAAAAATGCCAAACATTGACGAAAGACTTATCGATGCCGATGATGAAATGAAAATAACCGAGGATTTCAACCGCATTTTAACGCTCCTTGACGATAAAATCAAAGAGCTTTCGGACAGATGTGCGGCGCTCGAAGAACGTGTCACGGCTCTTGAGCCGGAGGACGAAACCGAGCCGCAGGCAGAGCCCGGGGAGGGATAAAATATGTACCTTACATATGATGAATATCTTAATTTCGGAGGCGGACTTGAACAGTCCGCTTTTGAGAATTACGAGTTTGAAGCCGCGAAAAAGATTGAAGCCGCAACCTTCGGCAGAATAAATGAGCCGGGCGAGGCGGTAAAACGGTGTACGTTCAGACTTACGGAGCTTGCCGCAGACAGCGCTGAAGCAGGCTCTTTTTCGCATGACGGATTGTCTGTGACAATAAACAAAGATGAGCTTACAAAAAAAGCAGATGAGATTATATATAATTATCTCATAGGCGAGACGGCGGACGGTGTGCCGCTTCTATACAGAGGTGACTGCTATGTTGCCGACGTTTAAAAGCGCAATCACACTGTATAACAGATACACTGTAACCGAGAACGGGCGAAACATCACAAAATGGAAAAGAACGGTTTTAAAAGGCTGCTATTTCGGAGTGAAAAAGAGGAATATGCTGTCGGGCGAGACGCTTTCAAAAAGTGATGAGTACATATGCCGCATACCGCAAAATCCGAGCTTTACGGAAGCCTTTAGCGGACAGCCCGATAAATTCACGCTTAATAAGGGCGACATTATTTTAAGCGGCGAAATAAGCGAAAGACCAGAGGACACGGAAGGGAAAAGGGTATCAGACTTCTTAAAAAAGTACCGGGGCTTTACGGTGACGGGAGTTTCAATAAACACCTTACTTCCTTTTCCTCATTACAGGGCAAGCGGCGAATGAAGCTGAGCGTTAAAACGGAAATAAACCTTCCGAAATGCATTAAAAAGGTTGAAAATAAACAGTTCTGGGAGTTTGCGGCAAATGAGTACCGCCGACTTATGGCGCGCTATGTGCCGAAGGACAGCGGCACGCTTGAGCAAAGTGTGAAAATCAGAGCAGACACCTTGTCCGCCGAAATAGAGTATTTTCAGCCTTATGCGCACTACCAAAATGAGGGTGAAGCTATGGGACCGTCCTTTTATTCGCCTGATTACGGGTTTTGGAGCCCTCCGGGAAAGAAAAAGAGTTATACCGGCAAGAAGCTGCACTATAAAACGCCCGGAACGGGCGCTCATTGGGAGCGGCAGGCTGCTAAAAACGATAAGCACAAGCTTATTGAAGCTATGCAAGGCTATCTTGAAAGGATTTAAAGATGAACAAGTACGAAGCGGTTTTGAATTTTATCAACACCTGCCCTTTGGCGGGTGCCGACGGTTATTTTAATTTTATTGACGAGACAAACAGCGGCGGCAACACGTCGCTTATGACAGGAGCATATCCGACGCCTTACAGAACGTATGTTGACGGCGGTAAGCTTCTGCGCATGCAGTTTGAAATCAAGCAGGTCAAGCCTTATTCACAGCAGTCCAATTCAAGCGAGAACGCCGAGCAGTTTGACAAGGTTCAGCAGTTTCTCGATTGGATTAACGAACAGGGCGAAAACGGAAACTACCCTCAGTTTGAGGGTGCAACGGTAATGGGAATGGAATGTACGTCAGACATGCCGATTATAAACGGTGTAAACCAAAATGCGGCGTTATATTCCTTTCCGTTTGAGATTTATTATAAGGAGGATTAAAACATGGAAAATTTGATAAAAAGAAGTGACAAGGTGGCTTTCTATGGCGTACCCGGTGACAATGACAGCGTAACTTATACAAGGATGAAAGGTTTTACTGAGCTTTCGACCTCGAAAAATGCGGGTGAATATTCAAGACAGTATGTTGATGAAGATACAGAGAGGACGGACGTAGTGCGTTATTCTCCGAAGACTTCTTTTGCTTTTGACGAATACACAGGCGATGACGTTCTTACAGACATTGTTGACATAATCGACAATGAGAAGCTCGGAACAGATGCGCAAAGAGAAATTATCCAGGTTGATTTTTCAAAGCCTGTTACGGGCGGTTATGCCGCGATTAAACGCACGGTAACAGTCATAGCTGATTCAGAGGGTGACAGCATGGACGCTTACACTTACAGCGGCTCTTTTTCGGCAGTAGGTTCTTTTGTATCCGGAACGGCCGCAATAGCTTCACCCGAAGGCGGTACCAAAAAAACAGCTGAGACTATTACTTTTACGGCATCGGGGGAATAACAGAGCCGCAGCTGTCGGCGGCAAGGCTTATGAGAATGAACAAGGCAGCACTTCTTGATATGGCAGACGGTCTTGACGTATCGGAAGAAAACACAAAAGCCGAAATAATTGAACAGATTTTAGGGGCGGAATAACCGCCCCTATTATCGAGGGAAAGGATTTTGAAAATGAAAAAAACAGTCGATTACAGAGAAAAACATCACTTTTTAAGCGTTGACGGTGTGGATTACGAAATACCGCAGAGAACGCCGAAAATCGAGGAGCAGTTAAAGGACCACGATGCCAAGCTTGACGATATGACCGAGTATGAGGCAAATATGAGCCTTCTTAATATATTTTTCGGAGATAAAGCGGCGGAAATGTTTCCGGCAGATAAAGAAATTAACCTTGATAAGCTTAATATGTGCGTACAATACGCAAAAGCGCTTTATTTCGCTGATTATTACGAGCAGAAGGACGCGGAGCATAAAGAGGAGCTTAAAAGAGCCGAGCCTATTCTTGATAAGGCAAACGACATCTTGAAGCTTGCGGAAAAAATAAAATGAATGTTTTGAAAGAGCTTTCCCAAAGTCTTAATATAGACGGCAGGGATTACGAAATAAATACCGATTTTAAAGTATGGCTGGAAGTCGCCGAAAAGCTGTCCGAGAAGGACGTTTTCGGCGTTTTCAGCCTTGTTTTTAAGGAGCTTCCCGAAAACATGTACTCGGCGTTTTCAGCCGTTATGAATTTTTTCACAGGCGGCGAAAAAACAAAAGGTAGAAAAGGAAAAGCGGTGTATGATTTTGCTTTTGATTCAGAGCTTATTTATGCTGCATTTTGGCAGCAGTACAGAATAAATCTTAACGCCGTAAAGCTTCACTGGTGGGAATTTAAAGCCCTGTTTGCGGGGCTTACGACAGAAACAAGGTTTGTTACCGTTATGGGTTACAGACAGATTGATTTAAATACGATTAAAGATAAAAAAGAGCGAAAATTTTACCGTGAGATGAAAAAATTATACAGACTGCCTGATAAGCGCAGTGAAGCTGAAAAAGAAGCAGACTTCAATGCTGAGTTATCGGGACTTTTTGGGTAAGGGGGTGTAACTATGGCAAATGACGGGCACGTGGTTGTTAAAATAGACGGTGACGACAGCGGTTTTAAAAAGGCAATCGGCGGCATAGGTGACATTACCAAAAAAGCCGCAGGTATAGCCGTCAAAGGTGTTGCGGCGGCGGCTTCCGGAATAGCCGCGCTTACGGGTATGGCAATTAAAAACTATGCCGAATATGAGCAGCTTGCCGGTGGCGTGGAAACGCTGTTTAAGTCTGCGAGCGATACCGTTATGGAGAATGCCAAGAACGCTTATAAAACGGCAGGAATGTCGGCTAATGAGTATATGGAGCTTACAACAGGCTTTGCCGCTTCATTAAAGCAGAGCTTTGCCGATACCGCGGAAGGACTTGAACAGGCGGCGGGCGTTGCCGATATGGCGGTAACAGATATGGCGGACAACTCAAATAAAATGGGTACGTCCATTGAGAGTATAAAACTTGCTTACCAAGGCTTTGCAAAACAGAATTACACTATGCTTGACAACTTAAAGCTCGGTTACGGCGGCACAAAGGAAGAAATGGAAAGGCTTCTTGCGGACGCCGAGAAAATATCGGGTGTGCATTATGATATAAGCAACCTATCAGATGTATATAACGCTATACACGTAATACAAGGCGAGCTCGGCATAACAGGAACAACAGCGTTAGAAGCAACGCAGACGATAAGCGGCTCTGCTAATATGATGAAAGCGGCGTGGAGCAATCTTGTTACAGGTATTGCGGACGATAATGCAGATGTGGGACAGCTTATTGATAATCTCATTGAGAGCGCTATGGCGTTTGGAGACAATATTTTACCGAGAATCGAAATAGCGCTGCAGGGAGTAGGTGATTTTATTTCTGCCGCGGCGGAAAAACTGCTTCCAAAAGTGATTGACATAATACTTTCCAATTTGCCGCAGCTTTTGGCGGTAGCTATACAGCTTATTGAATCCCTGGCAAGTACACTTATCAATAATTTGCCGACTATATTGAACGTCGGCACTCAGATAATATTTCAGCTTGTGGACGGAATAGCGCAGCAATTACCCGCTTTAATCCCTGCGGCGGTAGAAATCATATTTAACCTTGTCGATACCTTGCTTGATAATATAGATACGATTATTGACGCTGCCATAGAGCTTATAATGGCACTTGCGGAAGGACTAATAAATGCTCTGCCTATATTGGTTGAAAAAATACCCGAAATTATCATGAAGCTTGTGGAAGCAATTTCACGCAATGCGCCGAAGCTTGCCGAAGCCGCAGGGAAACTGATAGAGGCTCTTGTAAGCGGCTTGATAAAATCAATACCTGCGCTTGTATTTTGGTTGATGTAGGTACTAATATTGTAAAAGGCATATGGAAGGGCATTTCGGACGGAACGGCTTGGATAATCGGGAAAATCAAAGAATGGTGCGGTAATGTGCTTGATAAAATAAAAGGCTTTTTCGGCATCCATTCGCCCTCGACAGTAATGCGCGACCAGGTCGGAAAAATGATAACAAAGGGTATTGCCGTAGGCATAAATGACGGCAAGACCGAGGTCGAGAAGGTTATGGACGAGATGAATAAAAAGCTTCTCGACAGCGAGCAGAAGTATCTCGATGAGAGCGAAAGACTTAAAGACAGCAAGAGTGAAGCCGACAAAAAATATCTTGAAGAACTGAAAAAGGCTTCTGAAACCGAGAGGAAAATCTATGACGCACTCCAAAAGGATATTGAAAACAACAAAAAGTCAATTGTTGAAAGCTTTAAAACTATGGCGGAGGGCGTTTTTGACAGTATTTCGGATATTGAAAAAGCCGAAGAAAATCTTTCAAATAAGCTTAAAAGCTTCGGTACGCTGTACGAAAAGGGCAAAAAGACTGTATCAATTGACGGTCTGACTATCGAAAGAGATGTCACTCTGAAAGACTATGCGGCTGCGCTTAAAAATCTTGAAAAAAGAGGCGTTTCCAAAGAGTTTTTCTCGGAAATGCGGGATTTGTCCGTTGATGACGGTTTATTATTCGCTGAGAAGCTGTTAAGCCTGTCAGCCGAGGAATACGAAAGCTACATGCAGCAGTGGGAGGACAAGCAGAATTTATCAGACGTAATAGCAAAAGAGCTGTTCGGCACAGATACCGACGAGTTAAAAAAACAGTTTGAATCACAATGGGGCGAGCTTCCTGAGGGCTTTTTCGACATAGGCGAGGAAGCTGCGCAGACTTTCGGCGAGGGCTTTATGGAACAGCTCAAAACCACATTTGAAAGCGCTAAAAACATGATTATTGAAGGCTTTGGCAATTTAAGTGTAAATGTTGACGGCGGCGGTGGCAATACGACTTATAACATCAATCTGAGC
>CACZWA010000077.1 GCA_902784685.1 uncultured Ruminococcus sp. | reverse complement strand
TTTCTGATATTTGCAAGTAATCTGTCTTTTCCTTCAAAGCTCATCATTTCAAGCGTCATAATTGCCTGGTCGGCGTTTTCGGGCTTGAATAAACCGTATTTGTAAAAATCGAGCGCTGTCTGGTTTTGACTTACTCTGCTGAACGGATTTGTTTTTTCTGCCTGCACGCTTACATCAAAAATCGGGTCGTTTAATTTTTTGCTTATGTTTCTGTTTGAATAAGTCACATATTCAAAATCACCGTCTTGACCGGTTATTCTGTATTTTCTCTCTGTGTCAAAAAACTGTCTTATAAGCTCAATACACATATACACAAGCTGTGAATAGTTTTCGTAAGACGAGTGAATTATATCACGGCTAAGCTTGCTTCCAGCCTCCTGAAGCGCAACAATTGCACCGTATGCCGTAACGCCGCCGAGAGTGCCGCCCTGGTTAAAGTCACGGTTTCCGAGTATTTCTTTAAGCTCGGTTATTTTATTGTTTCTGTGTGCAATAATATATGAGTCAATCGGCGCCGCCTGAAACTCTCTTATATTATCTTCCCTTATAGACCCTGCGGTATGAATAACGTCTTTCGATAGGTCAAGGAGTTCGTTTTCATTTATGCCGCTGTCCTCACGGAGCATCCAACGCACTTTTCCCGAAATCATGGCATTTTTGGATATGATGTAGTCGAGTCTGTCAATATACGCCTGCGGACTTTTTGCAATATCTATCATTCCAAAACCGCAGGGCGAGCCGTCAACAGGGTAGAGTGTATCGAAAACAACCGGGTATTTTCCATGGTTGTAAAGCCCTGTTTCTGCTGTGCTTTCTCTGTCCTCGCTGCTGTCAAGCACCAGACTTCCCGTAAATTTTGTCATATGAACAATAGATTTTCCTCCGGGCAGACTGCGTTTGTAGTAACAGTCCACAACCATTGATTTACCTGTGTTATCAACAGAATTTGTCCTTGAACGTAGCGACATCATACCCGATGAATCGAGCGAACCTTCCGCAAAAGGATACCTGGCGATTATGTCTTCATTCGGTATCATATTTACAATAAAGAAATATTCGCTTGACTGAATATCCTCAATACCCGGCTCCCAGAACAGGTTGAGCATATCGAGCTTGCGTATGTCTATATCGCCCTCGCCGTCGTGCATAAGCGGATTAAAAAACACACCGTATGCCGCTGTACCGTTTTTTAGCTTATTCCAGGTTATGTTGCTGTAAATTTTTCGGAAGCCCGACTGTTCGAGCTGAAACGGAATAATTTTGGAAAGCATTTGCGCCTCCGCCTCATCGTTTTGCTCTCTTGCCAAAATATTGGGCGAGGGATAGTTGTCCATTATTTCGGCGTGTTTGTTTGCAATTGCGTTAAACAGAAAAGCGGTTACCGGCTCTCTTATATCGTTTTGAGTGGGGTTTGAAACAAGACCCCAGTGTTCCGATTTATACCACTTTTCATTTTCGATAATCCTTGCATCAAATGACTGCTTCGCCGCCATATAATCAGCAAGTTTCTCCTGCATCTTCTTTAATCTTTCTTCTGTTATTTTTGATTGTTTTTTCATTTTTCCTCCTAAAAATTTATTTGTACAAGTTTCTTGTACTGCAAACAGTTTATCACATTGACTGTTCGTCTATCAAGTAGGTTTTTGAAAAATCTACTTTTTATATGAAATTTCGAGGCAAAAACCGAAAAAAGATTTAGCAAACCTTACAAACTTATCGCAAATTCCGACAAAATACGCCTTAAATTTTTTTGTGCTTTTGTCATATTAAGTTTTTTACCTGCATAAAAATGTACAAACCAATAATGCGGGAGGAATTATAATGAATATTTACAAAGACATTGCGGAAAGGACGCAGGGGGATATTTATATAGGTGTAGTCGGACCTGTGAGAACAGGAAAATCCACCTTTATAAAGAATTTTATGGATACGATGGTTTTGCCGAAAATTGATAATGCGTTTAAAAAGGAAAGAGCAACAGATGAGCTTCCGCAGAGTGCGGGCGGTAAAACTATTATGACAACCGAGCCGAAATTTGTGCCAAACGAAGCCGTCAACATAAAGCTCGGTGATGCAAACTGCAATGTAAGACTTATTGATTGCGTCGGCTATATGGTAAGAGGCGCTATCGGTGCTGTTGAGGACGATATGCCGAGAATGGTGCAAACGCCGTGGAATGATGAGCCGATACCTTTTAACGAAGCCGCCGAAACGGGAACGAGAAAGGTAATTTGCGAACATTCCACAATAGGACTTGTAATAACAACAGACGGAAGTATTACCGATATTCCGAGAAGCGATTATGAAGAAGCGGAGCAGAGAGTTATAGGGGAGCTAAAAGCAATAAACAAGCCTTTTATTTTGCTTTTAAATTCTGTATCGCCAAAATCCGAAAAAACGCTTGCGCTTAAAAAAGAAATGGAAGAAAAATATGCTGTACCCGTTATGCCTGTTTCGTGCGCAGATATGGGCGAGGACGATTTTTCCGAGGTTCTTGAAAAAATCCTTTACGAGTTTCCGCTTACCGAAATAGGTGTTGATTTTCCTTCGTGGCTTGAGGTGCTTTCAAACGGCGACGAGCTTAAAACAAAGATATATGAGGGAGTTATAGGCTCGCTTAAAAACGTTAAAAAAATTCGTGAAGCAATTGATGCCGCAAAAAAAATTAAGGAATTTGATTTTGCGGATTTTGTGGATATTCTCGGTGCAAATTTGGGAGAGGGAAGCGTACGAATAAGCATAACGCCTCCGCCCGAACTGTTTTATAACGTTATCAGCCGCGAGACGGGTTTTGATATAAAAAGTGAGGAAGATTTACTTTCACAGCTTCTTAAACTCAAAGATATAAAGAAAGAATATGATAAAATTGAATATGCTCTTAAAGAGGTTGACGCCAAGGGCTACGGAATTGTTGCCCCGACAATTGACGAGCTTTCGCTTGAGGAACCTGAAATTGTTAGGCAGGGAAGCCGTTTTGGCGTAAGGCTTAAAGCTTCCGCTCCGTCAATACATATGATTAAGGCGCAAATTGAAACGGAGGTTAGTCCTATTGTCGGTACCGAAAGGCAGTCCGAGGAACTTGTTAAATATCTTCTTGATGAATTTGCCGTTGACCCGAAAAAAATATGGGAATCAAATATATTCGGCAAATCCCTTCATGAGCTTGTAAACGAGGGCTTGCATAATAAGCTTTCGCGTATGCCTGAGGAGTCACGTTTCAGGCTTCAGGAAACGCTTCAGAAGATAATAAACGAAGGCTGCGGAGGGCTAATCTGCATAATATTATAAAACAAAACGGACAGGGAATTTTCTCTGTCCGTTTTATATGTTATTTGCTCAAATCAATATTTCTTACCGTTTCCCTTAAAGGTAAAACAAACGGAGCCGAAACGGAAAGCTCGTCAATGCCCATTCTTAAAAACGTTTCCGTAAGGGAAGTATCTGCGGCAAGTTCTCCGCAAATGCCTATCCATGCGCCTGATTTATGAGCATTTTCCGCCGCAATTTCAATAAGCTTTAAAATCGCTTTATGATGTGTGTCAATAAAAGGTTCGAGCTTTGCATTTTGCCTGTCACATGCAAGAGTGTACTGTGTAAGGTCGTTTGTTCCTACGCTGAAAAAGTCTACCATAGGAGCAAGTTCATCGCTGATTATTGCGGCCGCAGGTGTTTCAATCATTATGCCAATTTCTATATTATCCGAATACTCAATGCCGTCTTTTTTAAGTTCGTCCTTAACGGTTTCAAGTATGCTTTTAATTTTTTCAACCTCTTTAACGCTTGTTATCATCGGGAACATAATTCCGAGGTTTCCGTAAACGGAAGCTCTTAAAAGAGCACGAAGCTGTGTCCTGAAAATTTCGGGGCGTGTAAGGCAAATTCTTATTGCGCGGTAACCGAGAGCAGGGTTTTCTTCTTTATCAAGATTAAAATAATCGACCTGTTTATCCGCACCTATATCAAGAGTTCTGATAATAACCTTTTTACCGGCCATACTTTCAAGAACTTTTTTATATGCCGCAAACTGCGCTTCTTCAGTAGGGTAGTCCTTGCTTTCGAGGTATAAAAATTCGCTTCTGAAAAGTCCTATTCCGCCTGCGTCATTGGCAAGTACGGCGCCTATTCCGTCAACGCCGCCAATATTGGCGTAAATTTTCACTTTTGTTCCGTCCTTTGTTATATTGTCCTTGCCTTTAAGCTCTTGAAGCAAATTTTTTCTGCGAATATCATCCGCCTGTTTTGCGAGATATTCTTTTTCTGTTTTTTCGTCCGGGTCAACTATTATATCACCCTTATGTCCGTCAACAATAATTTTAACGCCGTCTTTTAAAGCCTTTAAAAAGTCTGCACCTACATTTATAATTGCAGGAATGTTCATATTTCTTGCAAGAATTGCCGTATGCGAATTAGATGAGCCGAATGCAGTAACAAAAGCAAGAACTCGCTCTTTGTCAAGAGATACGGTTTCGCTGGGTGCAAGGTCATCTGCGCAAATTATCATTTTTTCGTCAGTCGCTCCGCTTTGTTCTTCTTCGTTTGTAAGACAAGCAATAATGCGGTTAGATATATCTTTTACGTCGCTTGCACGAGCCTGCATATAAGCGTCGTCCATAGATGCAAACATTTCGGAAAAGTTATCCGAGGTTGCCGCTACCGCATATTCGGCATTAACCGACTGCATTTTAATAATGTTTTGAATTGACTCGTTATAGTCGTCGTCTTCAATCATCATCATATGAATTTCAAAAATTTGTGCGTGCGTTTCGCCGACTTCGGCAAGTGCCTTGTCATATATTTCGGAAAGCTGTGCTATTGCCTTTTCTTTTGCGGCTTCAACTCTTTTAAGCTCGCCCTCGACATCATCAATTTTTTCACGCCGTACGCCTTTGTCCTGACGCTTAAATATTGATGCACTGCCGATTGCAATTGCTCCGTAAACACCTGTGCCGTGAAATGTTTTCATAGCAGACCCTCCAATTTAAAGATTATTTGTCATAAAATCCAAAACTGCAGCTGCCGCAGCGTCCTCGTCGGGTCCTTCAACAGTAAAGTTTACGGTGTCGCCGCATTTTACTCCAAGACCCATAAGCATCATAAGTTTGGTTACATCAACGCTTTTGCCGCCCTTTTCAATGGTAACTTTTGTTCCTTCAAAACCTTTTGCAAGCTTTGCAAGGTTTCCTGCCGGTCTTGCGTGAATACCAACCTCATCTTTTATAGTATAGCTGAATGTTTTCATAGTAATTTTCCTTTCTGTTTTATATTTTTATTTATTTAAAGCAGTTCGTTTAATTTTGGATATGAACTGATTGCGCCGTGTTTTTGCACGCTGTTTGCACAGAATTTGTTTGAAAAATCAAGGCAGGAAAGAAGCTGATCACAGCTTAAGTTTTCGAGCATATTATGCGTTATACCGAGATTATTCATTTTCCATAGAAATGAGCCTATAAAGCCGTCGCCTGCACCTGTTGTATCAACAGCCTTTACATTTGCGGCAGGGGAATATGCACTCTCCTTTTCGGTAAAAGCATATGCGCCTTTACTGCCGCAAGTATAGATTACAAGCTTAACATTTCCCGAAAACAGCTTCGGCAAAGCACTTTTTATGTCGTTTGTGCCTGTTATAAATTCAAGCTCCTCATCGGAAATTTTAAGAATGTCCGCAAGCGGAATAAACTGTTTGACAGTCTGCCTTAAAAGCTCTTTGCTTTTCCAAAGCGGAAAACGCAAATTTGGGTCAAAGCTTATCATAGCACCTTTT
>CACZWA010000076.1 GCA_902784685.1 uncultured Ruminococcus sp. | reverse complement strand
CAAATTATGTTATCAATAAAGAAATCCCCGAGATAATTTCTTGTTTTGTCCTGTTCCATTGCATGGTGGTATTCTTCTTTTGAAACAAAACAGATTGTTTTGATTCCGCTGATTTTTTTTGCGGATATAAGCTTTGCGGTATCGCTTATTTTAAATATATCGGTTTCGGCTTTTATGCTTCTTGCGGCGTTTGGCTATGGCGGCAGAAAGGCATTTTTAAAAACGGCGGGCGTTTTTGGGGGCGCAAGCATCTTCCTCGGAGGCATATGTTTTACGCTTTTTATGAGGGGAAAAGCCTTTACGGTAAACGGAACGGTATATTTTGACGAAAGCGTAAGACGGCTTATTTTAGGCTGTGCGGCGGCATATTATGCAGTAAAGCTTTTGAGGCGAATAATAGAAAAAACGGTTATAACAAACGGCGGATATGTTAAGGTTAAAATATCACTCGGGAAAAACAGCGCCGAGTTTACGGCATTTAACGATACGGGAAATCTTCTCACAGAGCCGCTCAGCGGACTGCCTGTATGCATTACGGGGCGAGAAATATTTTCGAGGCTTACGGAAGGGGAAACGCCGCAGCTTTACATAATACCTTACAAAACCGTGGAGAAGCCTGTGGGAGCGCTGATTGGAGTAAAGCCCGAAAAAGTGTATATAACGGAAAAAGACGGCGAAACATGCGAGACAAAATGCGTTGTTGCCGCGGCGGATATAAAAATAGGCGGCGAGGCAGAAGGGCTTGTTTCGCCCATGATGACTAATTACAGAAAGGATTTGACCCTGAAATGAAGGGATTTTTTAAAAATATAGCGGAAAAGATACACGGAATTTTTGCAAAAATTATAGGCGGCGACGGCGTTTATTATATTGGCGGAAACGATATTTTGCCGCCGCCTCTTGAACCTGAAGAGGAAGCGGAGCTTATCAGTCATCTTTCCGCAGACGGCGACAGCGTAAGGCAAATACTTATAGAAAGAAATTTAAGGCTTGTTGTATATATAGCAAGAAAATTTGAATCAAGCGGAGTTGGAACGGAGGACCTTGTTTCGATAGGGGCAATAGGGCTTATTAAGGCGATAAACACCTTTAAGGCAGAAAAGAAAATTAAGCTTGCAACCTATGCTTCAAGGTGCATTGAAAACGAAATTCTTATGTACTTGCGCAAAAATAACGGCAAAAGAAATGAAATATCTATTGACGAGCCGCTCAATACCGATTGGGACGGCAACGAGCTTTTGCTGTCGGACGTACTCGGAACGGAACATGACGTTATAAGCAAAAATATTGAGGAAGAAACCGACCGTCAGCTCCTTTACAGCGCTATTTCGCACCTCGGCGAGAGGGAAAGAAAAATTATGGAGATGCGTTTCGGGCTTGGAGGTCAAAAGGAAAAAACACAGAAAGAGGTTGCGGATATGCTCGGAATTTCGCAGTCGTACATTTCAAGACTTGAAAAACGTATAATTTCGAGACTTAAAAAAGAAATAGATAAACTGATATAAATATAAGCGGCAGTTCCTTTTAAGTGCGATATTTTGGCAAAAAGGTCTTGACATGACAAAAACTTTGTGCTATAATATTAGTTGTGAAAAAGAGGAATAAGCCGAAGTGGCGGAATTGGCAGACGCCCAGGACTTAAAATCCTGTGGGAGGCGACTCCCGTACCGGTTCGATCCCGGTTTTCGGCACCAAAAACGGAGCAAACCACCAAGGTTTGCTCCGCTTTTTCTGTATTTACTGCTATTGAAGTCTGCCGCATAGCGCACAGCCATCGCAAAGTTTAACTCTATCGCCGAAAATACATTCTATTGTAGAGGCAATTTCTTTTTTAATAAACTGCCTGTTATGAAGAACGACGGTTTCGGGATTTTTGTTTATAAGCACATTTATAAGAAGGTCCTCACTGCTGAAATCTTCTCCGAATTCAATAGCGGCTTCGGCTTCATATTCAGCGTTTAAGAGGCGTTTTTGACCATCAAAATAGAGATACTCTCTGTTTTCGGTAACAACTATGTTAAGGAGTTTTATTTTGTTTTCCTGCGTGTTAACATAAGTTGCGAGCAGATTTAAAAAATCGTTATATTCCCGTTTCATTAAAAAATCATCGGCAAGGTAGCTGATGAGATTTTCTATTTCCGTGAGATATTCACGAAGTCTGAACGGCACAAAACCGCCTAAATTAAGGCTTGAATTTTCGGTGAAATATTTTGACGTTTCGGCTTCTATAATGCGGTTTCGGCGAAGCACAAAGAGCTTGCCGTAAATATCCGCCTCGGCTTTTATTGCCGTCTGAATATCTTTTTTAAAGCTAAGCTTTTCATCTCTTGTAAAGTATTCGTAGTCCTTTTCTATAAGCCGCTCAATTTCTTTTGCTTCAAGGTTTTCAACGATAAACTCCCTTATACTTTTGGCAACAAGATTTCTGGTGTTTTCGTCATCTTTAAAAATGCATTTTGCTTTGCCTTTACCGTATATAACTTTTGTATCTGTTCCGTTAAGGTTTTTTTCAAGATTTTCCGCAATTTTTTCGATATTATCTGTCTGCAACACTATTTCAGTCTGCAATAAAATCACCTTTAAATTATAATAATACTGCCAATATCGGCTAATTTATCATTAGACAGACATATAATTTCTATGCATTTATTTTTGCAAAATTTTTTAATTTCATCATAATCGGGATGTTTTTTTATGTTTCCCGAAAAGTACAGCTTGCCGTCGTGATAGCCGCTTGCGCCGCCGATAAAGCCATAATCGTTGCCGATTAGAGTTATTTCGCCGTGACGTATTTTAAGTGCGTCAAGCTCGCCGCAACGGCTTATTATGCCCTCGTCGGAGGTTATAATTCCGTTTGGCAGGGTGAGAACGGAGCATTTTGCATAGCCCTGTTTTACGTTTATAAGCTTAAAACCCGAAAGCCGCTCTTTAACAGCCTCATCGGTGTACTTAAAATTATGTATTGCAAAATCGGAGGTCAATGCTACATTATATGCCACATAATGCGGATATTTACCTTGTACCACGGTTTTTCCGGCAATAAATTTTATTTCGGGCATATGTTTTTTATAGTGATTAAGGCTTTCGGGGTTGACAATTATATCATTGCCGATTTTTACAAGCTGCATATCGGGGTGTCCTGCAACGGATTCGTTTATGCCTTTTATATAATCTGACGGAACAGGCTTAAAGCCAAGTCTTTCCGCGTTTTTTACAATTTCCGTTTCTGCTCTTTGGTCGAGTATCATATACGGCATATTTCCGCCTCTTTCATAACTTGTTAAGGATATTTTACCACAAACTTTGCAAATATGCAAATTTTTCCCGATATTTCTTGACCGCAGGACGTTTTTGTGATAGAATATATCTAAAACAGTAATTGGAGTTTTTAAAATGTGGCTTACAGATAAATGGAAAGACTTTGAAGTTATAGACGCAGGCGGCGGAGAAAAGCTTGAAAGATGGGGAGATATTGTTCTTCGCAGACCCGACCCGCAGGTTATTTGGAATGAAAGAGCAAAGCCGTCTCTTTGGAACAAAGCAGACGCCGTATATCTTCGCAGCAACGAGGGCGGAGGACATTGGGAGTACCGTAAAAAATTGCCCGAAAGCTGGCGCATAGCCTACGGAGGAATGACATTTAACATAAAGACAATGGGCTTTAAGCATACGGGGCTTTTTCCCGAACAGGGCGTGAACTGGGATTTTATAATCGACAAAATCCGCTCGGCAAAGAGACCCGTTAAGGTTCTTAACCTTTTTGCATATACAGGCGGCGCAACGGTTGCGGCGGCTTTTGCTGGAGCGGAGGAGGTCGTTCATGTTGACGCTTCAAAGGGGATTGTTGCGCAGGCAAAAGAAAATATTGCCGCAAGCGGTCTCGGTGACAAATATGTACGTTTTATTGTTGATGACGTTATGAAATTCGTTGCAAGAGAGCAAAGGCGAGGCAGAAAATACGACGCCATTATAATGGACCCTCCCTCTTACGGCAGAGGTCCGAGCGGAGAGGTATGGAAGTTTGAGGACGAGCTTTTCAGGCTTATTGACGGTTGTATGAAAATTTTGAGCGAAAAACCGCTGTTTCTTATGATTAATTCATACACAACGGGAATATCGCCGACAGTAGTTTCAAATATTCTTTCACTAACCATGAAAAAAGCTTACGGAGGAATTGCCGTTTCGGACGAGATAGGGCTTCCCATAACAAGTTCGGGGCTTGTTCTTCCTTGCGGAGCTACTTCACGTTGGGTAACGGAGGAAAAATAATTGATAGAAATAAACGATTTAAGGTTTAAATACGAAAGCCGTGAAGAATTTGCTCTTGACGGAATAAATTTAAAAATAAAAGAGGGCGAATTTGTCGCTGTTTTAGGGCATAACGGAAGCGGCAAATCTACGCTTGCAAAGCACCTTAACGCAATTTTGCTTCCTTCGGGCGGCAAGGTTTATGCAGAGGGTATAGACACCGCCGACCTTAGCAGGCTTACGCAGCTCAGGCGGCTTGTGGGCATGGTTTTTCAAAACCCCGATAACCAGATTGTTGCCTCTGTGGTAGAGGAGGACGTGGCTTTCGGGCCTGAAAACCTCGGCGTTCCGCCCGAAGAAATCCGCCGCAGAGTGGATTTTGCTCTTAAAACCGTGGGGATGTACGAAATGCGTAATTCTGCGCCGTACAACTTATCGGGAGGGCAAAAACAGCGTGTTGCCATTGCAGGAATTATTGCAATGATGCCTAAATACATAGTTTTTGACGAGCCTACCGCAATGCTCGACCCAAGCGGCAGGCAGGAGGTTATGAGTGCAATTAAAACGCTTAACCGTGAGCATGGCATTACAACCCTGCTTATAACTCACTATATGGACGAGGCGGCGCAGGCAGACCGCATAATAGTAATTGACCACGGTAAGGTTATTGTTGACGATACGCCGCAAATGACTTTTGCAAACGTTGCTCTTTTGAAAAAACTCGGTCTTGATGTGCCGCAGGTTACCGACCTTATGTACAGGCTTCGGGGAGAAGGAGCAGATATTAAATACAATAAGCTTACGGTTGACGAGTGCTACGATGAACTTGTAAAAGTTCTCGGAAAACCGAAAAAGTAGGAATATAAAATGGATATTAAACTTGAAAATCTTTCACATGTATATATGCCGGGTTCGCCGATAGCCCATACTGCGCTTAACAATATCAATCTGGAAATAAAAAGCGGCAGTTTTGTTGGACTTATCGGGCATACAGGCAGTGGAAAATCCACACTTATACAGCATTTAAACGGACTGTTAAAACCGACATCGGGCAGAGTTTTGGTTGACGGACGGGATATTCACGAAAGCAAGGAGTTTTTGCGGCAGTTGCGTACAAAAGTAGGGCTTGTTTTTCAGTATCCCGAATATCAGCTTTTTGATGAAACGGTTGAGGCGGATATTGCATACGGACCGAGAAATATGGGGCTGTCGCCCGAAGAAATAAAAGAGAGGGTTATGGAGGCGATTGATTATGTTTCCGTACCGACTTCAATTTTGCAAAAATCTCCGTTTGAGCTTTCGGGCGGTCAGAAACGCCGTGTGGCAATAGCGGGCATACTTGCTTTAAGACCGCAGGTTTTAATTCTTGATGAGCCGACCGCAGGACTCGACCCAAGAGGCAGGGATAATATTCTTGACAATATTTCCAAGCTTCATAGGGAGCAGGGTATTACCGTTATACTTGTTTCGCACAGTATGGAGGACGTTGCAAGGGTATGCGAAAGCGTGGTTGTTATGAACCGGGGCACGGTTGCTTTAAGCGGAAGCGTGCAT
>CACZWA010000075.1 GCA_902784685.1 uncultured Ruminococcus sp. | reverse complement strand
CCTCTCACAAGGGGCGAGGCGGCGGTTATTACAGCGAGAATAATGGGGCTTGAACCTTCTTCGCAAAATGTTTTTTCCGACACAAAAAATCACTTTGCGGCAGGCTATATTTCCGCCCTTGCGGCGGCAGGGCTTGCGGAAGGATACGGGGACGGTACTTTCCGCCCCGACAAAAAAATGAGCCGAGCGGAAATGGCTGTTATGCTCTCTCGAATAGCCGAGCCCGACTACCACAGCGGCATAACTTACAGCGATGTCGGCACGGATTTTTGGTCGTTTGACGAAATTTCCGCACTTACGGCGGCAGGAATTATGCAGGGCTATGAGGACGGTACTTTTCGCCCTTCAAACTCCGTTTCACGAGGTGAAATGGCGGCGCTTATAAACAGGCTAAAATAGCAAAACGGCAGAACGGATATTAAACGTTCTGCCGTAATTTATTTTTTTGCCTTTTCATAGCTTTCGTCAATTTTAGCGCAAATGTCCTCAAACGGCACAGAGCCGTCAAGAACAATAGAATACCAGTATTTTTTGTTCATATGATACCCCGGAAAATATTTTTTGTTATCTACAATTTCTGCAACACGCTCCGCCGTGGCATTAAGGTCTATTATCTCAATCGGCTCGGCGGAATCAAAGCCCAGCCTATCCGCTTTAACAGTAAGTACGGCGGCATACCATTTGCCGCTGTCTCTCCGCCTTAAAACGGCATTTTCGGGAAACTTCTCCCAAAGATATTCGGGGCTGTCTCCGTATTTTTTACCTGCATATTCAAGCACTTTTTTAGTATAATCGCTTTTAAAAACGTCGGTATCAAAACAGTTTTTAAAAATATTTTCAAGAACGTCATCGTATTCGGCTCTTACCTGCCCGACAAAAGCGCCGACCGCCCCCGTCACATGGTGAAGAACATATTCCTCTCCGCCATCCGTAACCTCGGCTGAAACCTCGCCGCTTTCGTTTATGCAAACGGTCATTTCCATGCGGCAGAGCGGCAAATCGGTACGATAAACAAATTTGCCGTTTTCCTTTTTAAAGCCAAAATTCTCAAGCCTCTCAAAATTTACTCTTTTGTTTTTTACTTCTATTTTCATTTTTCTTCTTAACGCTTAAAAAGCTTAAAAACCTTTCTCTTGAAGCTTTGCATAAACGGCAGAATTTTGTCGTATGCAAAGAAAAAATCTTTGAATATACCATATCAATCTCGCCGATATATTCTCTTACTTCTTCTTTGTCGCAAAAACCTTTTTTGAACTTGTAAAGTCCGTTTTCCTTATCAAGCACAAAAACGCCGCCAAAATCGTATCTCTTTAAGCCGCACTCCAAAGCCCACTTTATCATTTCCCATTGCATTGCGTAATTCGGCATAAGATTACGTTTTTCGTTACTGCTTGCGCCGTACATATACCACATTTTATCGCCGCTTTTTATGCAGACTGCCGACGAAAGAATGTCGTCCTCGTGCTTTGTAAAGTATATGCGCAGATTTTCTTTCGGAAGCACCTTTACCATATTTTCAAAATACTCCCTGTCACGGTAAGAAAAGCTGTCTCTTACTGCCGTTATTTTATAAATCTCGTGGAACTTTGCCGCGGCTTCCGTACTGTTTTCATAGTAGCACTCTACGCCTTTACGGTAAGCAAGACGTATATTATACCTTGTTTTGTTGCTGAACTCGCTCATAAGCTCGTCCTCGGTTTTGTTTTCAATCTGTAAAACCATATTAAATTTCGGCTGGGCGTAATCATGCAAATGTTTGTGTCCGCTCTTAACCTTAAAGCCCATTTCTTTAAAATATCGCTCATTTTCAGCATTGCAAAGCACTTCGGGGTCTAATTTAAGAGAAAATAACTTATACTTCTTCCTTAAAGGCTCTGCTTCCTTTATAAGCGCTTTAAAAGTTTCCCTATCCGAAACATTGCAAACAGGGCCTTTTGAGCTGTATGCAAGGCACGCCTTAACGGCAGGGAGTTTTCTTATAAGCAAAAGCATGGCGGCAGTTATTTTACCGCCATCTTCAAGGTAAACTCCCTCATATTGCCAGTTCGATTTAACCTCGCCCCAGTACGTTGTTTGTGTTATATCCCCATTTTCAAGAACAAATTTGTTGAATTTATCTACTTCCGTTTTACTGTTTTTATTAAGTATAGGAATGTGAATCAGCTCCCATAAATATTTTACTTTATATATTTTACCATATCTTGTCCCTATTTTCAATATCTTTGTTAAATTTTTTGAGAAAAGAAACAATATCTTTGTTAAATTTTTTGAGAAAAGAAAAAAAGCCGCCTGATAGGGCGAGCAAGCGGAGCTTTGCGAGCTAAAAGGCGATTTGTGACGACGTAGGGGCGGCAACCTGCCGCACGCAACGCTTAACCTAAACTGTAGGGAACGGGCTTGCCCTTTCAGGCAGGTATTGAGATTTGTATGGAACGCTGCCCTCATCGTTCCGAAATTTCCACCTCATCCGAGCTTTGTCTGCGGGAAAACCCACCTTTCCCCGTTGGAAAAGGTCAGACCGCTGACAAAGTCAAAGTCAGCGGTCTGAAACCATGCGAAACGCTCGCCCGATTTTTAAAATGTTATACAGTTTTGTATTAGTCGTCAACCGATTCGTCCGTTGCTCTTTCGTATATTGCAAGCACTTCCTCGGAAGGCGCTTTATCTGCAAGTGAAACAATCACGCAGACGATAAGGCTCACAATAAAGCCCGGCAAAATCTCGTAAACTCCGGTTGATGCAAGAAGTCTGAGCCATAAAATATCGCAAACTGCACCTGCAATAATTCCGGCAACCGCACCTTTATATGTAAAGCGTTTCCAGAAAAGAGAAAGAATAACCGCAGGACCGAAAGCCGCGCCGAAAAGCCCCCACGCATTTTCAACCAAATTCATAATAGCGTGTGCGCCGTCACCGTTACTGCTTGCTATGAAATAAGCGATAACAGCAACAATAACAACAACAATTCTGCCTACCCACAAAAGCTCTTTATCGGTTGCACTCTTTTTAATAACAGGCTTATAAATATCGCTTGTAAACGAGGATGAAGCTACAAGAAGCTGTGAATCCGCCGTTGACATGGATGCCGCAATTATAGCCGCAAGGAGTATTCCCGCAATAAAGCCGGGGAACATAAGCCTTGCAAGTTCAATAAATACTCTCTCCTGCTGACCTGCCATTAAAAGCTCCGCACCTATTAAAATTCTGCCGAGATACGCAATCGCAATTGAAGCGCCAAGGCTCAAAACAACCCAGATAATTGCAACCGTTGCGGATTTTTTCACCATACTCGGTTTTTCTATCGACATAAATCTTACAAGAATATGCGGCATACCGAAATAGCCGAGACCCCATGCAAGACCTGAAACAATATCCTGCCACGAAGCGTTAAACAGGTTTGATGTGAAAGCATATGCCGTGTTATCCGCTGTTATAACCTTATCCAAAGCGGATAAATCAAGCTCTTTTGTAAACAAAACAACTATCGGAATTGCAAGAAGCGCAACAAGCATAAGTATTCCCTGGAAAAAGTCCGTCCAGCAAACGGCTTTAAAACCGCCGAGGAAGGTGTAAAGAATAAGTATTGCCGCAAAAATAATCATTGCAGTTCCGGGATTAAGATTTGGGAACAGCGAGGTAAACACCTTTGTTCCTGCGCTAAACGCAGAGGCCACATACAGCGTAAAGCTTATTAAAAATACAACTGCGCAAACTATGCGAAGCGTCGGATTTGACGTTGCAAAACGGTTTGAAAGATACTGCGGAAGCGTAATCGAATCGTTTGCGGCTTTTGAAAACTTACGAAGCCTTTTAGCAACCAAAATCCAGTTAAGCGCCGTACCTATGGCAAGACCGATTCCTATCCATGCTTTGCCCATACCGAAAGCAAGAATACTTCCGGGAAGTCCCATAAGAAGCCATGCGCTCATATCCGAAGCCTGGGCGCTCATTGCCGCAACCCACGGACCCATCTGTCTGCCGCCTAGGAAATAATCTTTTTCGCCGCTTGAGTCCTTTGACTGCACAAAAAAGAAAATGCCTATTCCGATGACAATTACAAAATAAAGAATAAATGCTATTAGTTCACCCATAATAAAAAATCCTTTCATTTTTTTATTCAAGGAATATTTTACCATATTTTAAACAAGAACGCAACACAGAATAAAGTACAGAATATAATCTATATAAATTATTGTAATATTTGTAATATCCGCATAATATCACATTTTGTTACAAGAATATATTTTGACATATTAGGGAATAAAACTTATACTTAATAAAATACTTTTCAGTTTCGGTATTTATCCCTAAACTCACTCGGACTCATTCCAAACTCTTTTTTAAAGGTTTTGGTGAAAAAACTGCTGTCGTAAAAGCAGCATTTTCCCGCAATCTCCGTAACGGAAAGCTCTGTCGAGGCAAGAAGCTGTTTTGCCGCAGAAAGACGGCGGTTTTTTATAAAACTGCCTATCGTAATTCCTATGTTTTCCTTAAAAATTCTGCATAAATGGTATTTGCTTATGTGCGTTGCCTCGCTTATTTCGTCAATTGTAATTTTTTCAAGAGCGTTATCACTTATAAAGGACAAAATATCCCCTATCTTGTCACTTCTTTTCTGTTCGGAGGCGGCATTTGTCTTGCTTATGCCTATACTCATAAGCTCGGTAAGAACAGAAACAAGCCTGCCGTATTTCATTCCCGAAGAGTCTTTCAAAATATTTCTCACTTTTAGAAAAAGTCTGTCTGTTTCTATGCACTCCTCCGGCGAAAGCTCGCAAAAAGTGCCGCCGTTTTTTTCAAACAAAAGGCTGTATTCGCCGCTCATTTGTAAGCTTTCGCAAATCTGCTTCATTTCAGGCGTATTTAAAATAATTATGGAATGATTATATCTGTTTATATCCTCCGGCGCAACAAAATGCGTGGCAAGTCCGTTTATAAAATACAGTCCGTTTTTCTGCATTTTATAGAGCTTGCCGTTTATAAGAATACTTCCGTCACTCTGAAAGGTTTGTATGATTTCGCTCGTGACGGTGTGAGTGTGCGGCGAAGCGCCGTCCGGATTTACAAAATCTATCTTATAAGAACAGCTCTTTATAGGCAGCATTTTAATTCCTCCTTGTTTTTTATTATTGTACCATATTTTAAAATAAAAAGCAAGATAATACAATAAAAAAAGCAATATAATTAAAGAAATGCCCTCAAAAATGGTATATAATAATAAAAAAATAAAAATCGGAGGATAGTATTGTGATAAATTTAAGTTCCGAAAACGCCGCATGGGTAGAAAAGATATGGAATTCTCTTGCAAAAAAGCTTGAAAAAAACGCCTCAGCCTTGCAGGATACCATTCCATATATGACGGAAGGCGGCAAATATACCGATATGGCACAAAAGAATATCAACTGGTGGACAAACGGTTTCTTTGGCGGAATGTTATGGCTTATGTATAATGCAACAAAAAAAGAAATATACAAAACCGCCGCCGAAAAGCAGGAAAAACTGCTTGATACCGCTCTTTTAAACTACGACAAGCTTGACCACGACATAGGCTTTATGTGGGGGCTCACCTCAAAGGCGCAGTACGTTCTGACAGGCGACAAAGACTCCCGCAGAAAGGCTCTTTTTGCCGCAAGCGTTCTTTCTTCACGGCTCAACACAAACGCACATTTCATTAAAGCCTGGAACGGCAGACCGTATTCGATAATCGACTGTATGATGAATATTCCCATGCTTTACTGGGCTTCAAAAGAAGTCGGCGACAAACGCTTTGAATATGCGGCCGAAATGCACGCCGATATGAGTATGCGTGAACATATACGAGATGACGGAAGCGTAGTTCATATATGCGTACATAACGAAGAAAAAGGCGGCGTAACAGAAACTCTTGCAGGTCAGGGCTACGCTGTCGGCTCGGCATGGTCGAGAGGTCAGGCGTGGGCAGTTTACGGTTTTATTTTGAGCTATATTCATACGGGCGAAAAACGTTATCTTGAAGCTTGCCGCAAGGTTACCGATTATTTTCTTGA
Organism: uncultured Ruminococcus sp.; assembly: GCA_902784685.1. Classification (GTDB taxonomy): domain Bacteria; phylum Bacillota; class Clostridia; order RUG12999; family RUG12999; genus RUG12999. The sequence goes on along the minus strand of CACZWA010000075.1, from coordinate 2,170 downwards.
AGGCGTAAAGAAAAACGGCTGCAAAACTCCAACAGATTTTACTTCACCGCAAGAGCCGCATTATATCGACAACAGCGCAGGGCTTTGCGCCGCCTGCGGAATGATTGAGCTTTATAAGGTAACGGGCGAGGAAAAATATTTAGACGGCGCTGTAAGCATTTTAAAGGCAATGGAAGAAGATTTTATTTTTGATGACTCAAACGAATCAATCGTTCAAAACTGTATGGTTTCGTACAGCGAGGGCAAAGAGGTTGACCTCATTTATGCGGACTTCTTCCTTTGCGAAGCAATTTTAAAATTAAAAAACACAGACTTTTTAATATGGTAAACTATAAAAAATAAAAGGAATGTAATGTCATGAAAAACTATTTCGGAATCAACTTTGACAAGCAAAAAGAGGCGATTTTAAATTGCCCTGCCATAAAGCCTTTTGTGGCGGAAATTATTTAAAAGGCAGACAGCGCCGCAGATAAAACGTACCCGGCGCTTAAAATGAGCGAATATATGCTTTTTTATGAAACAGGTGACCGCAGCACAAAAGAAAAAAAATATTTTGAGCGAAGAAATGACTGCGCATACCTTTCTGCGGCGCTTTGGTTAACCGAGGACAAAAAATATGTCATCCCCCTTATAAACGCCATTTTTACAATATGCGATGAATATACTTGGTGTTCTCCTGCGCATGTGCATATGGAAAAAAATCCTTCTCCCGAAAAAATTGTCGGATTTAAAGAATTATTTTGATTTGCCGAAGGTTAAAAACATAGGAATGTTTCCGCAAAAAATCCGCATGGGCAAGACAAAGGTTTACTGCGTTTCGGACTGTGATCCCGGCTACGAAATAAGTCTCGGCTCAATTTGCCTTTTAAGGAGCATTTACGGAAAAGATATTCTCTACCCCACTCCCAACCTTCCCATAAAAAAATTAAATGTTTTTTCTCTGAAAGAGCTTTTATGGTTTGACGCAAATTATAAGGCAGACGATTTAAAAGACGAAACGGTTATTTTTGAAAATTCCGAATGGTATGTTAAAAGAGGCAAGCTTTTCAGCTTCGGGGCAAAGGGCGGCAGTAACGATGAACCGCATAATCATAACGACATAGGAAGCTTTATGATAGTTAAAAACGATGGCTCCGTTCCGATAGCCGACCTCGGCAGAGGCGAATACCGCAACGGAACTTTTGACCCCCAGATACGCTATACCCTCTTTGTAAACGGCTCACAGGGACACAGCGTGCCGATAATAAGCGGCAAAAATCAGCTTGCGGGAAGCAAATACAAGGCGGCAAACGTCCGTGCGGGCGAAAACTTCTTTTCGCTTGATATTGAAGGCGCATACGAAAAAGGCGCAATCGAAAAGCTTAACAGGCACTTTGAAATAACAGACAGCTCGGTAATTCTGACCGATACCTTTAAGCTTACTTCCGAAACCGATAGCATATGCGAGCGCTTTATAAGCTTAATTGAGCCGCAAATTTGTGACGGCTTCGTTTCTCTCGGTGAAACAAAAATCTGCTATGAAAAAGGCAAATACGAGGTTACACTTTCGAGCGAAACATATGACACTCGCATGAACGCAAACGGATTAAAAACAGCATATATTATTGATTTTAAACTGCTCAAACAAGAAAACAAAACAGTTTTTGAAATAATTATATAAAAGAAAAGAATTACCCGATTTTTGGTCGGGTAATTCTTTTAATGAATGGAGTTTTAAGCGTTAATCGCAATTTTTCCGTCTTTAAAATCAACGGTTATTTTGCTTCCTTCGCCGATTCCTCTGTCAAGCATTTCTTCTGCGAGAGCGTCCTCAATTTTCGACTGAATTGCACGTTTTAACGGCCTTGCGCCGTAAATCGGGTCAAAGCCCTCTTTTGCCACAAATTCAACAACTTCATGTGTGAACTCGGCTTCAATGCCGTTTTCTTTAAGTCTCTTTTTAAGATTTTCAAGAAGCAGTGCGGCAATAGCTTTTACGTTTTCTTCGCTCAGGCGGTGGAAAACTATTATATCGTCAAGACGGTTAAGAAATTCGGGTCTGAAAGCCTTTTTAAGCTCGCCAAGTACGTTTTCCTTGATTTTTTCATACGTCTGTTCTTCGCCTTTTGCATCATTAAAGCCGAGGTGATGGTCTGTTTCCGTGATAAGCCTTGCGCCGATGTTTGAGGTA
>CACZWA010000074.1 GCA_902784685.1 uncultured Ruminococcus sp. | reverse complement strand
AACTTGAACAGTTCTTTCCTGAAATCCGTAAAAATCTCGGGAGTTGCAGATTTGCGGGCTGTACACATATAAACGAGCCTGACTGCGCTGTGAAAGACGCTCTTGAAGCAGGGGATATATCCGTAAGCCGATACGAGAACTACGTTAAATTTTATAATGATATAAAAAGCCGCCAGACATATTGAAAATAGTAAAAAAGGAAGTACATACAATGATAAAAATTGCTCCATCACTTTTAGCCGCAGACGTTACGAAGCTCGGAAAGCAAACAGAAATGGTAAAGCTTGCGGGCGCGCAGTATTTGCACCTTGATATTATGGACGGACATTTTGTGCCGAATTTAAGTTTCGGACCGTCTGTTGTAAGCGGTCTCAGAAAGGTATCAGACCTTGTTTTTGACGTGCATTTGATGCTGTCAAGACCCGATAAATACATAGACGCTTTTGCAAAAGCAGGAGCTGATATTATAACCGATAAAAGCAGGTATTGTTTTTAATCCCGATACCGAGATAGAGCCGTATGCCGAATATCTAAAATATGTTGAAATGGCGCTTGTTATGTCGGTTTACCCGGGATTTGGAGGACAAAAGTTCATTGAAAGAGTTCTTCCGAAAGTAACACTTATAAGGCAAATAAAAGGTAATGATTTTGATATAGAAATTGACGGCGGAATAAACGCCGAAAATGCCGCACAGGCAAAAAAAGCCGGTGCAAATGTTCTTGTTGCGGGCTCGGCAATTTTTGGCGCAAAAGACCCTGCCGCAGTTATTAAGGCGATGGCTGAAAAATGAAAGGAATAATTATTGCCGGCGGTTATATTGACAAAAATGAAAACATAATAAAATATATTGACAGTGATACATTTGTTGTTTGTGCAGACTGCGGCTATGTGTACGCAAAAGAGCATAATATATCGGCGGATGTTTTGGTGGGCGATTTTGACTCTATGGATAAACCGCAAAAAGGCGGTTTTGAGATAGTAACTCACCCTGTTGAAAAAGATGCAACAGATTCACAGCTTTGTATTGATGTTATTTGCGAGAAAAACATTACGGAATGCCTGTTGTTTGGTGCGCTTGGCGGAAAGCGGTTTGACCATGCTGTCGCAAATTTACAGCTTCTTGAATATGCCTTAAATAAAGGTGTTAAGCTTAAAATCGTTGATTATTTAACCGAGATTTTTTTGCTTGACGGCGGCAAGACAGAAATAGAAGGAGAAATAGGGGACACAGTTTCGGTTTTTGCACTTGACTGCGCCGAAGGTCTTTCGTACGAAGGGCTTAAATATGAGCTTACGGGAGGCAGGCTTACAAGGGATAACCCTTACTGCGTCAGTAATTCGATGGTTTGCAAGAAAGCAAAAATCAGCTTAAAAAAAGGGAAAATTATTATTATCCATATCGGAGGTGAAATGCTTTGAGCAAGGATAAAGATATAAACGAAACAACCGAAAACGAAGAAGAAAAAACAGAGGAAACAGAAGAAGTAGCCGAAGAAACATATGACGGGGCAGAGGATAATGAAGATAACGCCGAGTACAGCGAAAGCGACGAAGAGTTTGAAGATGACGGCGAAGAAGAACTATCGCAGACTGATGAAAGAACTCCGAAAAAAAGAAAAGGTATTTTAAAATATATTATTATGGCGGTTGTTTTGCTTGTTGCCGTAAAATGGGGAATTGAATATTTCAGTCAAGATAAAATGCCCGAAACCTCCGAAGCGGAATTGAAGGGTAAAATTGACCTTGATACCTCATCAAAGTACGATTTTATTTCTTTCGGCAACAATGTTGTAATGTGTAATAAATACGGTGTTTTTGCGTATAACAGCGGCGGTAAAGTAGTTTGGCAGTACGAAACAAATCTCACGTCGCCTGTGTTGTACGTTTGCGGTGATAATTTGCTTGTTACAGACATTGCTCAAAGTTCGGCAAGGGTGTTTGATTTGTCCGGAAAGCTTAAAAATGACGTAACATTTGAAACGGAATGTATAACGGCATCCGTAAACGAAAACGGCTGGATTACGGCAATATTAAAATTAAGAGGCTACCGTGCGCAAATTTCCGTGTACGATAACACATCAAAGCTAAGATATTCTTGGAACTCCGCAAATAACGATATTATTACTGCGGCACTTTGTAAAGATAATAAAACGCTTGCCGCATCCCAGCTCGACAGTTCAAGTACATCCGAAGCGTACGGAATAGTTTCACTTTTCGATATTACAACAGACGGAAAACCGCACTGCGGCAAGAACCTTGAAAATAACCTTGTTGTTTATATGCGTTGGAACGGTAATAAGCTTCTTTGCACAGGAAGTAAAAATGTTTTTGAAATGGATAAAAGTGGAAACGAAAACTGGAGCTATTCTTATCCGGGAGAGCTTATTGTTTATAATACAAAGTCGGACTACGCATTGGCATTTGCAATAAACGGAAACAGCACAAGCTCAACAAAAATAACAAAAATATATACGGTTTCAAATAACGGAAAAGAGCTGGGCAATTCTGAAATTGAGGGCGATGTTAAATCGCTTGAAGTGTCAGACGTCATTATAGAAGCTGTTAGCTCCGCAAGCATAATAACCTTGCGTAAAAATGCTTCCGTAAAAGAGAAAAACAGTTTAAGCAGAGATATAAGCAAATGCTGTTTGTTCGGCTCAAAAGATAAAGTGTTTGTTATATCGGGAACAACAGCAGAAATACTTGCCGTAAAATAAACGGAGGAAAAAGTATGGTTATTGATATTATTCTTATTGCGGTTTTTTTGCTATGCGTGCTTCACGGAGCAAAAAAAGGTTTTGCAAAAACGCTTGTTGGGCTTTGCTCGTATATAGTATCTCTTATTGTCGGCGCTATGCTTTTCGGGAAATTTTATGAGCTTATTTATACCTTTGAGCCTGCGGCAAAAAAACTTGACTTCTTTAAAAAAAATGTTGCTGAAAAATTTGCCGAGTATGCGGCTTCAAGGGAAGGAAATTTGCCCGCAATTTTAAAGCCGACGGCAGACGAGCTTAATTTAAGCGCCGCAGAGGCCATAAGCGAAACGGCTGCAAAAGCCGCCTCGGCTGTTATATTTATTATTTCCGTAATTGTTTTGATAAAAATTTTTTCAAGGCTTATAACGGTAATTGTAAAACTGCCTGTGCTGAAACAGTTTAACGGTCTGCTCGGTGCGGCAATAGGCGCCGTAAACGGAATTATAGTTTGTTATATTTTCGGCGCTGTTTTGCTTTTTCTGATTTTAAATTCCGGAAATCAGCAAATACTAAATGAGCTTGACAACTCCGTAATAGGTGAGTATTTTTATAAAAATAACTTTTTGCTAAATATGCTTATAGGCTTAAATTAACATAAGAAAGGAATAAAACATATGCCACTTTTTAACTACAACAGAGAACCGAGAATAATTCTCACGGGTAATGAGCCGCCAAAGAAGGGCGCGGCGCTTTATTTTGATTTGTTTACAAGAAAATTCTGGAACTATATAAAACTCAATATGCTGTACTGTATTACAAGTATAGTTACTTTTGCGTTTTATTGGTGTTTTCTTGCTATGTTCATTATACCGATGATTTTTAATATGATTTCACCTGACATTTTTAAAGAACTTGCCAAAGCAGGAAACACAACGGTAGAGTCAATGCAGGGAAGCATAAGCTTTTCGGTTGCCGCCATCGGTGCGGTTTTGCTTATAATTTTCTTTGGCGGAGGAATTTTTTCGGCAGGCTATAACTACGTTTTAAGAAACTATGCAAGGCAGGAAAACGCTTTTCTTTTGAGCGACTATTTTGAACACACAAAAAAGAATATAGGGCTTGCGCTTGCGGCGGCTCTTATAGATAAGCTCATTGTTTGCACAACTATTTTCGGCGTTGTTTTTTACTTTTCTCTTATGAAAACGACGGGAAACATTTTAGCGCTTGCCGCTGTTGTGCTTTTGGTGCTTGTGTTTGAAATATATGCCGTTATGCATAATTTTATCTGGACACAGCTTGTAACTTTTGAGCTTAATATAAGGCAAATATACAAAAACTCGTTTCTTCTTTCGTTTGCGGCAGGTGTTCGCTCAATAGCCTATATTGCGGCAATGCTGATATACACGGTTTTGCTGCTCGCTATGTTTATACGCTTTTGGCCGATAACGATACTTTTTGTTCTTTTAATTGCGATTTCGGCGTTTAACCTCGGCGGACATTTATATTCATACCCCGTAATAAACAAATATATGATTGATAATAATAACAAAGTAGATGAAGCAATTGACGAAACCGAAAAGGTTGATGACGGCGCAGAAGGAAATGAGGAATAATGGAAAAAATTAATCTTAAAAACGGAGTCGATTTATATTACAGTAAATCCGACAAATTCAAAACGTGGTCGGCAGGTATTTATATATACAGGCCTCTTAACAATAAAGAAGCGTCTGCAAATGCGCTTCTTGCAAAGGTTTTGCAATGCGCAACAAGCGAGTATCCGACAAGAGCGGAATTTTCGAGAAGGCTCGAAACGCTTTACGGTGCGCTGATTTTTACAGGCGCAAGGAAATATGCGGATACGCATATGCTCGTTATAAATATTAAAGCCGTATGCGATAGGTTTTTGCCGAAAAAAATATCGGCAGATGTGCTTGATTTTGCAAAACAGGTGCTTTTGTCGCCGCTTGTTAAAAATTACGCTTTTGACGAGAAAATAGTAGAACTCGAAAAAGAAAATTTAAAAAAGCAGATTGAAGCATATATCAACGAAAAGACAAGCTATGCGGATAAGCGTTGCATAGAGATAATGTGCGAAGGCGACGATTACGCTACGGACGTAAACGGAACGATTGAGGAAATTGAAAAAATCACGCCCGAATCCCTTTACAGACACTATTTAAATGTGCTTGAAAACTCTAAAATTGATATATTCTTAAACGGTGAGGCAGATAAAGACCTTGCGGCAGAGATGTTTTCGGAGCTAAAATCAAACGGTAAAATCCCCGAAACAAAGCGTTTTGCGGCAGAAGGACCGATTAAAGAAGTTACAGACAAAATGGAGGTTACACAGGGTAAACTTGTTATGGGCTTCACCTTGCCGCAATGCGATAATGCAGACAGATGCCGTGCAATGGTGTTTAACGCCGTGTTTGGCGGAAGCGCTATGTCTAAACTTTTTAACAATGTCAGGGAAAAGCTTTCACTTGCGTATTATGCAGGTACTGTATTGTATTTCTCAAAGGGCATAATGACTGCTCGCAGCGGAATTGAACCTGAAAAATATGAACAGGTCAAGACCGAAATTTTAAATCAGCTTGACGATATAGTAAACGGAGAAATCACAGATGAAGAAATGGAAAATGCAATTTCTCATCTTGTAAATATTTACAGTTCGCTCGATGATTCGCCCGAGGCTACCGTAAGCGTGCTTACAGGCTGGATTGTAGAGGGCGAAAGCAGAACGCCTCAGCAGATTGTTGAAGAAATTAAAAAAGTCACAAAAGAGCAGGTTGTCGATTTTGCAAAGGGCGTTAAGCTTAACACGGTTTATTTTCTTACAAGTAATTAAAACCGTTAGAAAGGACACTTTTTATGAACGTAATAAAATATGATAAAATAGACGAAACACTTTATTCGTATGAACACCCGACAGGCGTTAAGGTGTATATGGTGTCAAAACCGGGCTTTACAAAGTTCAGCGCCTCTTTTTCGACGCATTTCGGCTCAATTGACAATACCTTTGTTCCAATCGGTGAAACAGAGATGATAACAGTTCCCGACGGCGTTGCCCATTTTCTCGAACATAAGGTTTTTGAACAGGAGGACGGCGGAAACGTGTTTGAAATGTTCGGCAGACTTGGCGCAAGCTCAAACGCTTATACATCTTTTAATATGACAAATTATTATTTCTGGGCTACCGATAACTACGAAGAAAACTTAAAGACGCTTATTAAGTTTGTACAAGCCCCGTATTTTACCGCTGAAAACGTTTCAAAAGAGCAGGGGATAATCGGTCAGGAAATCGGAATGTACGACGATGACCCGAACTGGAGATGTTATTTTAATATGCTTCAGGCGCTTTATAGGGAGCACCCGGTAAGACTTGACATTGCCGGAACGGTGGAGTCAATATCGAAAATAACCAAAGATACGCTTTACCGCTGTTATAACACTTTTTACCACCCTTCAAATATGTATATCTGCGTTGTGGGCGATTTTAACCCCGACAGAATTGCGGAGGTTATTGACGAAGCGCTTAAACCGCTTAATAAGGAAAGAGAAATTCCGAGAAGCTATCCCGAAGAGCCAAAGGGTGCGGTAACACACAAAGTTGTTCAAAAGCTTCAGGTTTCGTCACCTATTTTTTCTGTTGGTTTTAAAGACAGCAATCCTTCGGGCAAAAGCGCTGTTCGCAGAGCCGCAGTTAATGTTGCCCTTCAAATGTTGTTC
>CACZWA010000073.1 GCA_902784685.1 uncultured Ruminococcus sp. | reverse complement strand
AAAAACTGCACCACTAACCTTATAATCAAAAATGTTAAATAAAAACCATTAAATTTTTACTTTAAATTGGTTTGCTTGCGGTAGACCGAGTTTGTCAGCCCTCTGAAGCTCCGATTTGTTCGGAGCTTTTCTCAATTTAGTAGGTCTTTTATTTCGTCTTTTGTAATGCTTCCAACCGCCCTGTTTTTCACTTCGCCGACTGAAAGAGAAAGAACTGTCGGAACGCTCATAACGCCGTATTTATTCGCAATATCGGCGCTTTCATCAACGTTTATTTTATAAACCTCTACATCGGGGTTTTCATCGGCAAATTCCGTCATAATTCCGTCAACGGAATTACACCCTTCACACCAAGAGGCATAAAAATCTATAAGTACGGGTTTTGTGGTTTCAAGCGCATTTTTAATTGAGCTTTCGTTAAGATGACGTATTTCCAATTTTATCGTATCCTTTCTTCTTTGGTTAAAATTATTATTTCCAAGAAAGGGAGATTTATTCAAAATTTTTTTGCCTGTATTCAAGCGGAGTTATGTTTTCAAATTTTTTAAAAATGCTGTTAAAGCGTTGCGGACTTAAAAAACCGACCTTTGCCGCAATTTCGGCTGATGACATATCTGTTTTTTCGAGAAGTTCTTTTGCGGCAGAAAGCCTTTTTTCGGTAATATATCTTTTTGGACTTGTGCCAAATTCCTTTTTAAAGCTATGAGAAATATAGCTTCCGCTTAAATAAACATATTCGGCAAGGTCGGAAATATTTATGTCTTTATCATAGTTTTCATCAAGAAATTTTTTTGCCCTTTGCATACTGTCTGTTTCGTTTTTAATACAGTTTTCGGTAAGAGAATCATGCCTCATAAATCTTTCAACTAAAATAAAAAGCTCTGTAATATAAAACCCAGCCAAAACACCCGAAAATTGTTCTTTTAAGTCATGCTCTCTCAAAATTTTATTTATAAGGCTCAATATATCATTTTTCGGTCCCGGTTTTAATGCGGCATAGCTTTTAAAAAACAGATACTCGTTTGTTTGCGTGAAATAAAAAATAACAGCTTCACAGTCCGATGATTTTACTTCAAACAAATATTCTGTTCCTTCCGATAAAATTATAATATTGTTTGCAGATAAATTAACACTGTTACCGTCAATTACAAACGAAAATCTGCCCCTTTTAATAAAAATAAGCATATTACTCTTGCTGATAAGCGTTTCGTTTTCTTGCGTGGGTCTGCCTTTGAAGTGCTTTACAGTTGTGACTTTTACAGGAAAAGAAATAAAATTTTCTGATACCGCATCACAATTTACCGAAAAAGAATTTACCTTAGTCAAGCATATCACCCTTTTGAATAATTAGTAATTTAATTGTACAACATAAAGAAAGTATTGTCAAGGAGGTTTTATATGCTAATAAATTATATAAGAACACTTATTTTATATGTGCTTGTGGTTATTGCAATGCGTCTTATGGGCAAAAAACAAATCGGTCAGCTTCAGCCTTCCGAATTTGTAATAGCTCTTATGCTTTCCGAGCTTGCCACTTTTCCTATTCAAGACACGGCAATTCCGCTCCTTTACGGCGTACTACCGATTTTAACTCTTGTTTCGCTTGAAATAGCGGTTTCAATTCTTCTCCTGAAAAGTGGGAGGCTCAGAAGCCTTTTGGAAGGAGACGAAGCAATAATAATTAAACATGGAGTGCTTCAGGAAAGCGTTATGCAGAAAATGCGTTATAACATAAACGATGTTCTTGAAGAACTTAGAAGCAGCGGAATAACCGACATAAGAGAAGTTGAGTATGCAATTCTTGAAACAAACGGAAATTTAAGCATTGTACCAAAAGCTCAAAAACGACCTGTATGCGCCGATGATTTAAAGTTGCAACTTAAAGCCGACTCTTTTTATTTTCCGATTATAAACAACGGCACGTTTAATAATTTGGGCTTAATAAATTCGGGTCTTTCCGCAGAAAAAGCAAGGTTGATTTTAAAGAAAAAAGGCATAAAAAACGAGAAAAAGGTTTTCTTTGCCGCCGCTGATGAAAATGGCAATATCTACGCTCAACTCGAAGGAGGAAAAGTAATATGAAAAAGCTCTTTATTTCTACCGCCTTGCTCCTTCTTATTCCGATTTTTTCCTTCGGTTATCTTAAATATCTCTCAAACAGCTGTGATAAACTTACCTCAGAATTTGAAACAGTTCTTTTAAGTGCAGAAAGTGAAAATGCCACGGTAAAATTTGCGGAAGCCGAAAAAGATTGGGAAAAATACGAAAAGTTTTTTGCAGTATCGGTAAACCACACCGAGCTTGATTCGGTTAAGCAAAGCATTATAAGGGCGGGCTCATATCTTAAAAGCGGAGACAAAACCGAGCTTTCCTGCGAACTTTCCGTTATAATAAGTTTAATAAAGCATATAAAAGAGCTTGAATATCCAAATCTTCAAAATATGTTTTAATTTTTACACATTTTTTTAAAATTGTGTAAAAAAAGTTGACAAAAGATATACTTTAATTGTATAATATATTTATTGTTGTTATTATTTATAAACGAGGTGTATGTATGAAAGAAGGAAGACGTATAAGAAGCCTTGACCCGGTTAATATACTTATCCCCTATATTATGCCTAACCGAACAGGGGCTTCAAATCATTTTACAATGACGGTTGATATTACCGAAGCAGAAAGTTTTTTACATGAAAAAAAATCTCAGGGTTTTAAAGCAATGAATATGCTTCATGTTATTCTGGCGGCTTATGTGAGAGTTGTTTCGCAAATGCCCGGCATTAACAGATATATAAGAGGTCAGCGTATTTATGCAAGAAATAACATAAAAATAAGTATGACAATAAAAAAGAAACTCACTGCCGACGCTCCCGAAACTGAGGTTGAGCTTATGCCAAATCCGCAGGACACACTTGAAATGATATACAGACAGTTTTGCGATGAATACGAAAAAAATGTCCGTGACGGCGACACAAACAATACAGATTTTGCCGCAAGGATTCTTTCGTTTATTCCGGGTGTTGTGCTTAAATTTATAATTTGGCTTTTAAAAACACTTGACTATTTCGGAATTATGCCTAAAACAATTGTTAAACTCAGCCCCTTCCATGCTTCAATGTACATTACAAGCATGGCGTCGCTCGGAATTGAACCTATTTATCATCATCTTTACGATTTCGGAACAATTCCTCTGTTTATTTGTATGGGCAAAAAGTACAGCAGAGTTTGTCAGGACGATGAAGGCGGCACAGTTAAGAAGAAATTTATGGATATAAATATGGTTTGCGATGAGAGAATCTGCGACGGCTTTTATTATTCAAGAGCGGTTAAAATGTTAAAAAAATACATAGAAAACCCCAAGCTTCTCGAAACGCAGCCTGAAAAAGTTATAAATGATATAAGATAAATATGAGTAACGGACTGTTTCTCTTTTGAAACAGTCCGTTTTTTATAATTGCTCAATACTTGTTCTCTCAAAATAGAATGAAAGAATTTCACGATAATTAAAGCCCATATCCGCCATATTTTTACAGCCCCATTGGCTCATACCTACGCCATGACCGTAACCTTTGCCGTTGAAATTGAAAACATCTGCACTTCCGCTAAGCGAAGGTATTTTAAAAGCACCGCTTTCAACGCTGTTTTCCATTTCAATAATTGCCGCAATCAGCGACTTTACAACTTCTCCGTTTGAAGTAATTGTAAAAAGCGTGCTTTTCAGTTCAAAAAACGAGCGTATGCCATCTTTTGTAAGAGTATAATTGCCATCCGAACCGACTATTGTCAGCTTTGTTGCTCTTCCTGAAGGAGCAGTTTCATCAATTCTTATATTTTGCACCTTTCCGATTGATTTTCCAAGGCGACTTAGCTTTTGCTCGACTTCTTTTGAGGTATAGGTTACAGTCCATGTATTCGGCTCTGTATAAGGGTCCGGTTTTGAAACGTAATACGGAGTTGATGCATACCATACATTTTCAGAGCCTTCCGTATAACCGCCGCTGTTTGCGCTGTACACAGCACTTACAATAGTGTTCCCGTATTTTAAAATTTCTCCTGCCGTGTCTTGTACAGCCTTATTGGTTGACGCTTTTTCCGTACCCATTCCACGGTACACCTGGCAATGTGTAGTTGTGCATACATCGAAACCGTCGCCCGAATGATTGGTTGATTTCACTTTTGCCGCGGTAAAACTTCTCGCCGCAACAGCCGCCGCTTTAAGAGCCTCTTCACCCCACGAAGGATATATCTCATTTGGAAGAACGCCGCAAATATAATCGTCAAGAGATAATATATTTATTACTTTTAGCCCGGAAGAAACAGCGGTAATTTCAATTTGCCCTCTATATGAAAGACTGTCTGTTCCGAGCCAGCCGCAATCCGAAGAAAAAACACATGGCTCATTTTTAGAAAACTCGGCGAGCAAAACATTTTCCGCATTATATACCGACATGCCGCCGCTTTCGGAATTATATTCCGCTTTTACGGAATTATACGATGAATAATCATCCGCAAAAGCAATTGTTCCTTCAGCATTTAGTGCAACCGACGCCTTTGATGTTGTTCCGTAGTAAATACCAACTCTAATTAAATCCGCGCTTTGCGCATTTGCCGAAGAAAAGGGAAATAAAAATAAAGCCGAAAGAATAAAAATAAATTTTGCAATGTTTTTTCTCATGGCGTACTCTCCTGTTAAAAATACTGTATATATTATTCTACAAAAATCTTTCTTTTCCTTCTTGCTGTTATATTACATTTTCTTTACCGTATTGAATTTTGATTATTTTTGTAGTAAAATATAATAAAAGGAAGGCGGTGGAAATCATTGGAAACCGAAAATAAATATATATCGGAATTTATAAATTACACGGAGGTAATAAAGGGTAAATCCCCCAAAACCGCCGCTGAATATCGCTATGACCTTATTACATTTTTCAGATTTCTTATGATTAACCGAGGGCTTGCCTCCTGCCCTGCTCCCGATAAGGATTTCAGAGAAAACTATTCAAAAATACCAATAAGCGGTATTAACGCAGAGATTTTGAACGAAATTACTCTTTCGGAGCTTTACGAGTATCTTTCTTTTGTAAATAAATATATGCATAACAATTCCTCTGCAAGAGCAAGAAAAGTTGCAAGTCTGCGTTCGTTTTTTAAGTATATGTCAATCCGCTCAGGCGTGCTTGACCATAACCCTGCCGAAAACCTTGAAACACCGAAGGTCGCAAAAAAACAGCCGAGATATCTTACTCTTGAGGAATCTGAAAAACTTCTTCAAAATATTCCGAGAGACCAATATTTTTCGAGAAACTTGTGCATTATTACTTTATTTTTAAACTGCGGTATGCGTGTCAGTGAGCTTGTAGGCATAAACATAAGTGCTATAAGAGATGATACAATTGTTGTGACGGGAAAAGGAGATAAAGAGCGCACGGTTTATCTTAACAAGGCATGTAAAATCACAATCGACAATTACCTTCGTGAACGGCCGGCAGATGGGGTTATTGACCGTGACGCTTTGTTTATTTCACGAAACAAAAGACGAATGAGTACAAAAATGGTTTGGTGTGTTGTAAAAAAATGTCTTGACAGCGCAGGACTGGATTCAACCCGTTTTTCGCCGCACAAATTGCGGCACACGGCGGCAACCCTGCTTTATCAGTACGCCGAAGCGGATTTGCTTATAATTAAACAGATTTTAGGGCATGAAAGCCTTGCAACGACACAAATATACACCCACCTTGATGAAGAAAGCGCAAGAGCGGCAATAAAAAAGAATCCGCTTTCACGAGAATAATGTAAACCGAAAGGAAATGTTTTAATGAAAAAGTTTTTGCTTTTATTTTTTACTGCAATGTTACTGATTTGTGTTTTGCCGTCATGCGGCACGCAGTCAATTGCGGATATTTTGAAAAATCCCGAAAAATACGCAAACCGAAACGGCTTTGTTGTCTTTGAAGGTCAGCTGATAAGATACTGCGGCGATGAAACCTCTGTTACAGTTCCCGATGAGATA
>CACZWA010000072.1:6304-8072 GCA_902784685.1 uncultured Ruminococcus sp. | reverse complement strand
ACATCCGGCATTAAGCCCGGTGAGCCTGTTATAGGAGAAGGTATGCCGCTTTCGGTGCTTCTCGGTCCCGGCATAATCGGAAATATTTTTGACGGAATTGAAAGACCGCTTACCTCTATTGAGGACGAGTGCGGACCCTTTATACGCCGTGGAGTACAGATACCCTTACTTGATAATAATAAAAAATGGAAGGTTAAGGTTACTGCAACGGAAGGTGATTTTGCAAGCGGAGGCTACGTTATTGCCGAAACCGAAGAAACGCATGCAATTACGCATTATTCGATGATTCCACCCGATTTGTGCGGACACATTGTTGAGGTGCGTGAGAGCGGTGAATACACGGTAGATGACTGGCTTGTAAAGGTAAAGACCTCGGACGGTCTGATTCACGAAGTTGGGCTTATGCAGAAATGGCCGATACGTCAGCCGAGACCTTTTGAAGATAAAAAAACCACTCACACGCCGCTTGTTACCGGTCAGAGGGTAATAGATACGCTTTTTCCGATTGCAAAGGGCGGTACTGCGGCAATACCCGGAGGCTTCGGAACTGGTAAAACTATGACACAGCATCAGCTTGCAAAGTGGGCAGATGCCGATATAATAATATATATAGGTTGCGGTGAGCGTGGAAATGAAATGACGCAGGTGCTTGAGGAGTTCAGCGAGCTTACAGACCCAAAAAGCGGAAGACCTTTGCTTGACAGAACGGTGCTTATTGCGAACACCTCAAATATGCCCGTTGCCGCCCGTGAGGCATCGATATATACCGGTATTACACTTGCGGAATATTACCGTGATATGGGTTATCACGTTGCAATTATGGCAGATTCAACGTCACGTTGGGCAGAGGCTTTGAGGGAAATTTCAGGACGTCTTGAGGAAATGCCTGCCGAGGAAGGTTTTCCGGCATATCTTCCTTCAAGACTTGCGGGCTTTTACGAAAGAGCGGGCTTTGTTACAACGCTTGGCGGTAAAGACGGAAGCGTTACAATAATTGGTGCGGTTTCACCGCAGGGCGGTGATTTTTCCGAGCCTGTAACACAGAATACAAAGAGATTTATCAGATGTTTCTGGGCGCTTGACCGTGAACTTGCGTATGCAAGACATTACCCTGCAATAAACTGGATTAACAGTTACAGCGAATATAAAGACGAGCTTGACAGCTGGTTTGCGGATAACGTGAGCCGTGATTTTGCAAAAAACAGGGCAAGAATTATCCGTATATTGCAGGAAGAAAGCAATCTTATGGAAATTGTAAAACTAATCGGAAGTGATGTTTTGCCGGACAGTCAGAGGCTTGAACTCGAAACAGCAAGAGTTATAAGAGTAGGCTATCTTCAGCAGAATGCTTTTCATGCAGACGATACTTACGTTCCGCCGATTAAGCAAGCTAAAATGATGGAGCTTATTTTGCATCTTTACGATATGTCAAAAAGGCTTGTGGATAAGGCAATACCGCTCTCGGTAATAAAAAATACCGGAGTATTTGATAAGGTTGCGGCGGTTAAGTATGATATACCAAACGATAAGCCCGAAATGTTTGACGAATATATTAAATTGATTGACGAAGCGGAAGAAAGCGTCAGCGAGGAATATAATAATTAGAAAGCGGTGAGAGTATGGCTCTTGAATATATGGGACTGAGCGAAATAAACGGTCCTCTTATTGCTATTGAAGGCGTTTCTGACGCAGCATATGATGAAATTGTTGATATAAGAGTTGACAGCGGTAACGGAAACCGCACAAAAAGGATAGGGCAGGTTATTGC
>CACZWA010000072.1:0-6279 GCA_902784685.1 uncultured Ruminococcus sp. | reverse complement strand
AAAACTCTTGAGTTGCCTGTTTCGGTTGAAATGCTCGGACGAGTTTTTGACGGCGCAGGCAGACCGATTGACGGGCTTGGCGAGGTTATGCCCGAAAAACGTATAGATATAAACGGAAGCCCCATAAATCCTGTATCGAGAGAATATCCGAGAAACTTTATTCAGACAGGTATTTCTTCTGTTGACGGTCTTGCAACGCTTATAAGAGGACAAAAACTGCCGATTTTTTCGGGTAGCGGTATGCCTCACGATAATCTTGCGGTGCAGATAGTACGGCAGGCGAAAATTGTCGAAGAAAACGACAGCCCTTTTGTAATTGTTTTTGCGGCAATGGGCGTTAAAAACGACGTTGCAAATTATTTCCGCAAGAGTTTTGAGGAAAGCGGCGCACTCGGCAGAGTTGTAATGTTTATGAATCTTGCAAACGACCCTGTTGTTGAGCGAATTTTAACTCCGAAATGTGCGCTTACCGCCGCAGAATATCTTGCTTTTGAACACGGTATGCACGTTCTTGTTGTTATGACGGATATGACATCCTATGCCGAGGCTCTTCGTGAGCTGTCGTCATCAAAGGGCGAAATCCCTTCAAGAAAGGGGTATCCGGGCTATCTTTATTCGGACCTTGCTTCACTGTATGAGCGTGCAGGTATGATTAAGGGCAAAAAAGGCTCGGTAACACAGCTTCCGATTCTTACAATGCCAAACGATGATATTACGCACCCGATACCCGACCTTACCGGTTATATAACAGAGGGGCAGATAGTTTTATCAAGAGAGCTGTTTCTTAAAGGAATATATCCGCCTGTATCTGTTTTGCCTTCACTTTCAAGGCTTATGAAGGACGGAATAGGAGAGGGCTATACAAGAGCGGACCACCCCGAAGTCGGAAATCAGCTTTTTGCGGCATATGCAAAGGTTAACGATACAAGAGCGCTCGCTTCGGTTATAGGTGAGGACGAACTGAGCGACAACGATAAAATGTATATGGAATTCGGAAAGCATTTTGAAAGCGAGTTTTTAAGTCAGGGAAATAATGAAAACCGAACTGTTGAAGAAACTCTTGAACTTGCATGGAAGCTTCTGCGTATGCTCCCGAGAGAAGAACTTGACCGAATCAGTACGAAAACACTTGATAAATATTATGCGGTTTAACCGCTTTAAAAGGTGATTGAAATGAACCTTGGACTTGTTCCCACAAAAGGAAATCTTATATTATCAAAAAATACACTTAAACTGTCAGAGCAGGGATATGACCTTCTTGATAAAAAGAGGACAATTCTCATAAATGAAATGATGGGGCTGATAGGCCGTGCGGAGGATATACAAACGCAGATAGACCAAAACTTTGCAGATGCTTATGTTGCCCTTCAAAGGGCAAATATATCGGAGGGAATTAGCCGAGTTAAGGAAATATCTGCCGCTGTGCCTCTTGCGGACAATCTTAATATTCGTTTTAGGAGCGTTATGGGCGTTGAAATCCCCGAAGTTGCCGTAAAAGAAGAAGATAACGAGCTTATTTACGGTTTTATGGGTACGTCGAATATGCTTGATGAAGCAGTAGAAAAATTTAGAAAAGTAAGGGCGTTGACGGAAAAGCTTGCTGAAATCGAAACATCTGTTTACAGGCTTGCCATGAATATTAAAAAAACACAGAAAAGAGCAAATGCACTTAAAAATATCATTATTCCGAGATATACTGATATTGTTAGGAATATGACAAACGTCCTTGAAGAAAAAGAACGTGAGGAGTTTTCGAGACTCAAAGTCATAAAAAATCAAAAGAACAGGTAAAATGGTGCTTGTTAGAAACTTTGTGAGGAGAATATAAATGTATATAGCTGTTTTGGGAGCAGGAAGCTGGGGGACGGCTCTTGCCGATTTGCTTGGACAAAAGGGTTATGAAGTAAGGCTGTGGGTAAGAACGCCCGAAGAAGCAGAAAAATTGCAAAATACATATGAAAACAGCCGCTATCTTCCCGGCGTTAAGCTTAGCAGGAATATAGTTTTTTCTTGCAATATGAGTTTTTGTGTAAATGGTGCGGAATGTGTGATTTGTGCCGTTCCGTCGGGCGCGGTAAACAGTGTAAGCAAAGCTGCGGCAGAATACATTAACCCCGAAAAGCAAATATTTGTTTCCGTTTCAAAGGGCTTTGAGGCAAAGACAAAAGAAAGGCTGTCACAGGTTATTGAAAGGAATATTCACGGTATTTCTCCTGTTGTACTGTCAGGTCCTTCCCATGCCGAGGAAGTGGCAAAAAAACTGCCCACAACAAATGTTGCGGCTTCAAAGAACAGCAAAAATGCAGAGTATGTTCAGGAGCTGTTTATGACAGACGGTTTTAGAGTATATACAAATGATGATATAGTCGGTGTTGAGCTTGGAGGAGCGCTTAAAAACATAATTGCACTATGCGCAGGCGTGCTTGACGGTATGGGTATGGGCGATAATACTAAAGCCGCTCTTATGACGCGGGGAATGGCAGAAATAGCAAGGCTCGGCGTTTCAATGGGCGCAAGAAAGGAAACGTTTTTCGGACTTACGGGTATGGGCGACCTTATTGTAACTTGCACAAGTATGCATTCGAGAAACCGCAAAGCCGGAATACTTATAGGTCAGGGTATGACGGCAGAGAAAGCCATGAGCGAGGTAAAAATGGTAGTTGAAGGTATCCCCGCTACGATTGCCGCATATGAGCTTGCAAAAGATTATAATGTTGATATGCCGATAGTTAATGCAATATACGGCGTACTGTTTGAAGGAAAAAATGTTAGAGAAAGTGTTTCGGGACTTATGAACAGACCTAAAAAGAATGAAATGGAAGAGCTTATAAAGTGGTAAAATAAAAAAAAGCACAAAAAATACCACAGAATTTATGTAAAAAGTTTGTTTTTTTGAGCGTTTAGCAATAAAAATATACAAAAAATTCGTAAAAAACGTAGAAATTTTAAAGAAAAAATGCAATAACTATTGACATTTGCAAAAAATATGTATATAATATTATATGTCAGAGTATTTGGAATTTATTTACATAATACCCAATAACTTAGGACACTTGCCGTTTTTAACGGTAATAATAAAAAAACTAATGATGGAGGAATTTAAAATGACAAAAGCAGAATTAATCGCAAAAATCGCTGAAAAAGCAGGCCTTTCAAAGGCAGATGCAGGTAAAGCTCTTAACGCAACAGTTGAAAGCATTACAGCTGCTCTTAAAAAAGGTGACAAGGTAGCTCTTGTTGGTTTCGGTACATTTGAAACAAGAAAAAGAGCTGCAAGAAAAGGTAAAAACCCGCAGACAGGCGCAGAGATCAAAATCCCTGCAACAACAACTCCTGCATTCAAAGCCGGTAAAGGTTTAAAGGACGCTGTTAAATAATTAAAAAAGAAACGTTTAGCTGCACTTTTTTAGGTGCAGCTTTTTCTTTTATGCATAAAAAAGCGGATAAACTAAAAAAGTCTATCTGCATTATTGATTAAAGACACTGCTTCAATATTTCGACTACTTCATCTCGTGTAAGCTGTTTATATCCGCCGTCAAGAAGAAAAGTACCGTCGGCAATTCCGTCTATCATATCGGGCGTTGCACCGAGGTCTGTAATATTCATTACAAGTCCGAGTTTTTTCATCCAGCTTTCCATTGCCGAAAGCCCTTCAAGAGCAATCTGCTCATCATTTTTGCCTTCGGGATTTACATTCCACACATTTATTGCAAAACGTTTGAATTTTTCTGTTCCGTAGGGTAAAATATAGCGGTAATAGGGCAGGGCAACTGCGGCAAGCGTCATACCGTGAGTTGCATCTGTATATGCGCCGACAGACTGACCTATCATATGCACCATCCAATCGGTCGATTTACCCATAGCGACAAAGGTGTTAAGCGCCCAGGTTGCAATCCACATAATATTGCTTCGTGCTTCGTAATTTTCGGGGTCGTTTACCGCAATTTCAGAGCTGTGAATAAGTGATTTCATAAGCCCTTCCATAAGATAATCCGAGGTACTGTCGTCTGTGCCCGAAAAATATTGCTCCGTAATATGATTCATAATATCGAAAAAGCCTGCAACCATCTGATATTTCGGAAGAGTATAGGTAAGCTTAGGATTTAATATTGCAAATTTCGGGTAAACATTTTCACCGAAAACGTGACCGATTTTAAGCTTTGCTTTATGGTTTGTAATTACTGCACCGCCGTTCATCTCAGAGCCGGTACCTACCATTGTAAGCACGCAGCCTACCGGTATAATTTTATTATCTACATCTTCCATTTTAAGATAATATTTTTCCCAGGGGTCCTCATTGCAGTAAGCCGAAACGGAAACGGCTTTTGAATAGTCGCAAACGCTTCCGCCGCCGACAGCCAAAATGAGGTCAGCTTCGCTTTCTCTTGCAAGCTTTGCGCCCTCGTAAAGCTTTTCAACGGTCGGATTTGGCATAACGCCGGGAAGCTCTGTTATATTCTTTTTGCAATCTTTGAGTATTTTTACTATCTCGTCATAAAGTCCCGTTTTTTTGATTGAACCGCCACCGTATGTGAGAAGTATATTTTTGCCGTAATGTGAAAGCTCGTCTTTAAGCATTTCGAGTGAATTTTCACCAAAGTGAAGTTTTGTCGGGTTACAGTAAGTGAAATTTCCTAACATTTTGTTTCTCCTTTCGGTTGTTATTTTCCTAAAAATTCAAATCTGTTAAAAGTTTTGCCGTCACGGGTAACTTTTTCAAAAAACATTTCTTTTGGTCTTATCCATAAGCCTTTATCACCGTATAAAGCGCGGTATATAACATATTCTTCAAGCGTTTCGCTGTGCTTTGCAACGCCTAAAAGCTCATATTCGTTTCCTTTAAAATGTTTGTACCGTCCAAGCTTTATTTCCATTTAATCAGGCTCCTTTAACGTCAATTTTGGGACAAAGAACATTGAGCGGACAAAGCTCGCAGTCGGGTCTTTGAGATTTGCAATATTGCCTTCCGTGATATACAATCTGATGGCAGAAAATATAGGTGTAATCGGGCGGAAGAATTTTTGCAAGGTCAAATTCAACCTTTGTGGGATCGGTGTTTTTTGTAAGACCGAGCCTCTTTGCAATACGCTTGCAATGAGTATCGACAACAACAGCAGGTTTGTGGTGAATATCGCCAATTATAATATTTGCGGTTTTTCTGCCAACGCCCGGAAGAGAAGTGAGTTCTTCCATTGTAGAAGGAACTTCACCTCCGAATTTTTCTTCAATCATTTTACAGCAACCGATTATATTTTTCGCCTTGTTATGGTAAAAACCTGTCGAATAAATATAGCTTTCAAGCTCTTTTATATCTGCGGCGGCAAAATCTGCGGCGGTTTTGTAACGCTCAAACAGCGCAGGAGTAACAAGGTTAACTCTTGCGTCCGTGCATTGTGCGGCAAGCTGCGTTGCAATAAGCAAATGAAGGGGATTTGTATAGTCAAGCGTACATTCGGCTTCCGGATATTCTCTGTCAAGAATTTCTTTGATTTCAAGAACTTTTTCTTTTTTTGTCATAGCATACCTCTTATTTTCCGAGAAGCATATTTATAAGTTCATATCCGTGTGCAACCTTAAAGCCTGTAGCTTCTGCATTTGCCTCTGTATAAACATAGTCCTTATTATCTTTTTCGTCCGTGCTTCTGTAAAGTACAAACGGAACGGCATCACGGGTATGCGTGCGTATTGTGAGCGGTGTCGGGTGGTCGGGCATAATGAGAATTGCAAAATCCTCGCCCATTTCCTTAAAACCGTCAAGAAGGGGCTTTAATGCAAGCTTGTCAATACGTTCTATTGCTGTAACCTTACCTTTAACGTCGCCCTGATGTCCGCATTCGTCGGGACCTTCAAAGTGAAGATATACAAAATCACTGCCGTTTTTAAATTCATTTAAGACAGCCTTAACTTTACCTTCGTAGTTAGTATTAAGCGTACCTGTTGCACCCTCAACATCTACAACGTTAAGACCGCCGCAAACGCCAATACCTTTAACAAGGTCAACGGCAGAAACAACGCTGCCGTGAACTCCGTTTTTCTCAAAGAAATTATCAACGGCGGGAGCAGTACCTTCGCCCCATATCCAAATAGAAGTTGCAGGGTTAAGTCCACGCTCAATTCTCTTTTTGTTAACAGGATGATTTTTAAGGATTTCAACGCTTTTTTTCATAAGGTCGCTTATAACGTCACCGTATTTTCCGCCCGGCATATGGTCGGTTATTTTTTTACCCGAAATGTCGTGTGGGGGAGTAAGGTCAAAATCCATTTCGGCATTATGCCATA
>CACZWA010000071.1 GCA_902784685.1 uncultured Ruminococcus sp. | reverse complement strand
TTAAAAGCAGAGTAACACCGTACTTTACGGCAAACTCACGGGAAAGCTCTATTCTGATGTCGTTGATTTCATCAGCCGAATACCCAACGAGCCTTGAAAACTCACCCGGGTGCGGCGTTAAAATAACGGCGCAGCTTGCTTCCTTCAATATATTTATATTCATCGAAACAGCATATATTCCATCTGCATCAATAACCAAGGGGACACACGACCCCCTTATTATTCTATGCACAAAAGCCACAGTCTGCTCATTTCTGCCTATGCCCGGTCCGATTGCGGCGGCATCGGCTTTTTCAGATAATTTTAAAAATTCTTCTGCCGCTTTTTCATCAAAATAATTCTCACATTCAAGCGGAACCGTCATTGCTTCCGTGAGTTTAACTTCCATAATATTATTTAAATTTTTCGGAACAGCAAGGCGTACCAAGCCTGCGCCGCTCCTAAGCGCACCCGATGCGCAAAGCGCCGCCAAGCAAGAAGATGCTTCATTCTTCGGAAGTGAGATATACCCTATCTCCACCTTTCCCGAATATTCATATCCGCTTCCCGTATAAAGCCCCTGCTTTCCGTAGCCCATACTCACAGTAAGCGTAGCTTTTACCGCATTTCCGAGAATTTTTCCGCTGTCTGCATCAATACCGCTCGGAACATCTATTGAAATTACAGGCTTTCCGCTCTCGTTTATTTTATCTATTATATCAGAAAAATCCTCTTTTACCTTGCCTTTTATACCAATTCCCAAAAGGCAGTCGAAAATAAGGTCGTAATCAGCAAAATTACAACTTGTAATTTCTTTTATGCCGAGTTTTTTTACGGCATTATAGTTAATTTCTGCGTTATCGGTAAGCTTACCTTCTTTAAACATTTTAAAAACGGTAACGTCATAATTTTTCAGGTGCAAATGCCTTGCAATCGCCAAGCCGTCACCGCCGTTGTTTCCGCCTCCGCATACCACAACTATTTTATTGTTCCGCAACGAAAATTTTTTTTCTGCCGCAGCAACTGCCGAAATTGCCGCATTTTCCATAAGAATAACAGAAGGTATGCCGAAAATATCGGTTGCCTCTCTATCTTCTTTTTGCATATCAGCGCATGAAACAAGTTTCATTTTAATCTCCAATCTGCTGTTTTGCTTTGCCGCATACAGTACTTATGCATTTATTCAAGAAAAGTATGGCTCGGATTTAACTTTTTCATCATTTCAAGCATACTTTCATTCGGCGTGAATACAAGCCTTGTAAGCTGTTCCTTTTCATAAAAAATTACAAAAAAATCCGTAACGTTGTTATCGCCTTTTGAAGCGTCTATTTTTCTCTGAATACCACGTCTGTCATACTCGCTTGCATAATCAACCGTAGTGGGCGCAATTATTTCAACGTTTCTTATATCAATACTTGCAAGATGCTTTCTGCGGCTTTTTCCCTTAATTACATCAACATCCATTTCGCCTTCTGTTATGCAGTATTCAAATTCGAGGCTTCTTGAACCGATTAAAAAGTACACTCCGTACCAAAGCGCCGCAATTGCAAGCAAAACAAAAGTACCGTAAACGGGTCTAAAAATAAACTGCAATGCAATCAGCGATATAAACGCCGCACAAATAACAGTTAAAATGCTTATAATAACATCTATCGGGGTTTTCTTTCTTGCTACCATATATTCTGTGTATAGTTCCATATTTTTACTTCCTTTCTTTTTCAAAGCTCATTAAAACAGCATTTTCTATCGGGTCTTTATAATAATTTTTCCTTATAAAATCTCTCTTAAAACCGCATTTTTCATATAACGCAATTGCCGCAAAATTCCCCTCTCTTACTTCAAGGGTTATTTTTTCTGTTTTGTTTTTCAAAAAATCCAAAAGTGCCTTTGCAATCCCTTTACGTCTGAAATTTGCCTCAACCGCAATCCTTGTTATATCGCACTCGCCGCATATAACGTTTCCGCTGACATAGCCTACGACTTTATTATCTTCTACCGCCGCATAATAAACCGTATAGTCATATTTTAGCTCGTCACGAAGCGTGTTTTCATTACGGCAATCCGCAAAGCACTGCTCTTCTATTTCCGCAAGAAACGGCACATCATTTTCGGTTATTTTTCTTATTATCATTATTTTACAATATTATACCCCGCCGATTTATACAGCCTGTTACGGACGCTTTGACCGAGCTGGCTCATTTCGGGCGCTTCACACAAAATAATCTCTGTGCCGCTTTCGTCAAACTCTCTAAGGTCCGCAAAAAGCCGCTTTGCCATATCGGCAGCGTCTTCTCCCCAGTATTTAATGTTTTCGCAGGCGTATTTGCCGCCGTTTCTGCAATAAACCGCAAGTTTTTTGCCCTTATTTTTTTCTATATACTCATTTATTTTTCCCTCTGCACCGTTTTCAAAAACAATAACCTGTGCTTCGGGTGCATAATGTTTATATTTCATTCCGGGGCATTTTGGCGCTTTATCGCTCTTATAAGGCTTGCAAAGTCCTTCTTCCATAACACACTCGGGAAGCACCTCACGCACCATATCAAGTGTAATTCCGCCGGGTCTTAATATCATCGGTACATCTCCCGCAAGGTCTATAACCGTAGATTCTATACCTATATCGCAATCTCCGCCGTCTATTATGATGGGGATTTTACCGTCCATATCTCTTGCCACATCCTTTGCTGTTGTCGGACTTGGCTTACCCGATATATTTGCGCTCGGTGCGGCTATCGGAACTCCTGCGGCATTGATTAGTTTTCTTGCTGTGTCGTTTGACGGCATTCTTACAGCAACAGTGCTAAGACCGCCTGTTACTCTTTCGGGTACAATACTTTTTTTCGGCAAAACAACTGTCATAGGTCCGGGCCAAAAACGCCTTGCAAGCTTAATGGCGTTTTCATTAAGCTCCGCAATTTGCTCTGCCTGTTCAAGCGAGGTAATATGCAAAATAAGAGGGTTATCCGAAGGTCTTCCCTTTGCTTCATATATACTTTTTACTGCATCGGCATTCAGTCCGTTTGCTCCGAGCCCGTAAACCGTTTCGGTAGGAAAAGCAACAAGTCCGCCGCTACGAAGTATTTCTCCGCTTCTCTCTATACCGCA
Source organism: uncultured Ruminococcus sp. (assembly GCA_902784685.1). Classification (GTDB taxonomy): domain Bacteria; phylum Bacillota; class Clostridia; order RUG12999; family RUG12999; genus RUG12999. Next base: position 3,671 of record CACZWA010000071.1, on the reverse strand, counting down.
GTCGTCACTGCCTTTTATATATTCTGTTATCAAAGTTATATTCAATCCTCCGTTTATGGAAAAATACTATAATATTACAAGATATATTTTATCATAAAAATATAAAAAAAGCAATAATATTTTTGCTTAATTTTTATTAAAGGAATAAAAGTTAAAAAATTGCACAGAATAAAAGCGGCAGAAAATTTTGCGGCATAAAAACCGCAGAAATATATGCGCCTTATATGCCCACAGATAAGGCGTAAATCTAAAAATATGTGGGCAGAAAGGCTAAAGGTGTTTTTAATGGATGTTACAGCACTTGTTTTGGTTATTATCGGAGCGCTTAATTGGGGCTCAATCGGAATTTTCGGCGTAGATGCGCTCGGAACTCTCCTTGGCGGTCAGCTTTCGGTTTTAAGCCGAGTTGTATATACCGTTGTTGCTCTTGCAGGTATCTGGTGCATAACTCTTCTTTTCAGAGACAGAGAAACAACAGTAGGTCATCAGTTAAGATAACCCTCTTTCATAAAAGCAGAAATCCACCCTTTAAAGAATTTAAGTCTTTATCGGGTGGGTTTTTGTGTTTTATGAAAATATTGTTTAAATAATAATTGCTTTTTCCAGTATTCTTTCCATAAGTTTTACGCTATCCTGCGAACTTGAAGGAGTTACAACGGTCGGTTTTTTATTGTTCTCTATGCAATCAACAAAATATGCAATTTCTTCCGCATAACCGTCTGAACCCGTTGCATTAAAGTCTGCGTCGTTTATAACGCCGCCCTTTTGGGCATCAACGGCTTCGCCGTTCTTTACGATTTTATCATCCCTGTACTCTACATAACCGTTTTCAAATACTGCAAGATATTCTGCTCTGAACGGAATATCCGCTTTAAACCAACCTGCGTTTGCGGTTACTGTAAATCCGTCATAAACAAGTACAGAAGTAATGTGGTCGTTATCGTCATTTTTTATTTTGTAATATACGGCAGAAACGTCTTTCGGCTGTCCGAAAGCGTACTGAACAAAATCAATATCATGTATGGTAAGGTCAATCGGTGTTCCGCCGCTCTTTGACGTATCTTTCATCCAATGTTCCCAGCTTTTTTCAGGAATATGCGAAATACGTCTCATTTCAATGCGTACAGGTGCGCCCAGCTCGCCCTCATCTATTATTTTTTTAAGATAAACATAAGGTGACATAAAGCGCACAACCTGAGCCGTCATATAAAGCTTACCCGATTTTTCTGTAACACGAACGGCTGATTGCATGACGTGTAGATTCCTCGCTGAACACATACATCGGAAGTCCCTCATATTCTGCGCCGTTTTCATAAACAACACGCTCTGCAATACCAACCATTTCAAGCTCTGTAACACCCGGCTTAAGGTGTCTTATAACCTCATCTGTTGCAATATCTATAATTCTGAAGCCTTCTTTTATGCAGGCAAGCTCGTTTACACTCTTAATTTTTCTGAGCTCAACCATTATATCGTTGCATTTAATAATTTCAGCTTCGGGATAGCTTTGTTTAAGGCCTTCATATATCGGAAGTGTACATTCCACATAACTGCCAAGACCGATTTTAATGTTTTTGCCCGTAACACCTACAGCCTTAAAAACATCTTCAAATGTATCGGCACGAAGTTCGGGATATGAAGGGTCAGCCGATTCTCTGAATTCTTTAAGTACAAACACCTTATCTATATGGCTTCTGTCCTTAGCAAAAATAGCAGATTCGGGTCCTGCCAAAAGTGCCGCATCTCCGTTTGCGGAAATTATAACTCCCGCGCGCTCAAAAAGCGGCCAAAAACCGCTGAAATATCTTGCGTTTGCATAGTCGGATTCCGTGCTTACTACAAGCATTGCATCAAGCCCGCGCGCACTTATAAGCTTTGCGGCTTTTTTTATTCTTTCGTGATACTCTTCGTGTGGAATACAAATTCTGTTTGTCATTGTTTTACCTCCGTTAATCATAAAACATATTTTTAGCTATACAATTTTATTTTATCATACCGATATTTGATTTTCAATGTCAAAATCTGTGAAAACATCAGCAAAATATGTGATTAAAACAAGTGTTTATATGCAAAAAATCCTGTAATTCGGGCTTAAATCCGCACATTTGCGGAGAAGTCCCGATTACAGGATTTTTTTAAGTTTTAGTTATAGTGTCGTCTGTATTTTCAGAAAGAATAACTCTTATAAAAATCAGTTTGCACGCTTAAATGTACCGTTATTTTCAGTTCCATCAATAACATAGTTCCAAACTATTTTACCCTCGCCATTTATTGCAAAGCTGCCGCTTTCGGCTGTATTTTCGGCAATAAGTTTGCCTTCGCCGTTTTCATCAAATTCCGTTGTTTCGTGCTTGCCGTTTGAATATATAAGCTTGCCGTTTTCATCAAGTTCTGCTGTAATATCCCAAGTATTCATTACATATGCTCTGTCAGGCCAGCTTGCTTTTATATTAACTTTTCCGGGTGCAACGCTCTTTGAAACAGTTATTTCGGCACGACCTGCTATTTCTTCATACCATGTGCCGATAAAAGCGTCAAGCGACTTATCTGCCTCTTTTTTAGATGCATTTTCAGCAAGAGCATTATACCATCCCTGCATTGCATCCGTATTGCTAACATCGCTGTCAAAAATAACCCGTTTATATAAGGTCTCGTAACCTTCACGGACTTCACGAACAAGGTTTCCGTCAGCTTTAAAGAAATCATAACGCACTTTTTCATCAGGGAAATTAAGCACAACATATTCGCCGTCCGGTGCCGATGTATCATCTGCCGCTTCAAAGTTGCCTTCAAGAAGGAACTCCGCATACTGCGTTGCGTCAACATTCTCCGGTTTAAGCGGTCCGAACTCAGTAGTGCTTACCGTGTACTTTTTATTGTTTCCGTAAGCAATCTGTGCAAGATAAATATCAAGAGCCGTGTTTGTGTACGATACAGGCGAAAGTCCCTTGCTGTACTTAATAATATCATCACGAACTCTGCCATATGCCCACTCATTAAGTTCTGTCCATATAGCCTGATCTTCGGTCATTTCTTCAGTAGTTTCCCGAACAAATCGTACATCTGTCGGGTGACTGAATAAATAATACTTTCCGTCTTCGTCTTTTGCAAACACTTCTACTCCCGACATATCGCCGCAAAGCATTTCATGAAGTGTTTCTTCTCCAACTCGTGTTATTTTGAACAGTTCTCCTGCGCCTTCCGCATCTTCACCCATAGCTTCTGCCGCTTCTCTTGAGGCACGCTCCGATACAACAATTATATCGCCGTCTTCTCCCTCGCCGGTTGCATACATTTCACGGTATAAAAGCTCTGAATATTCCCTTGGAAATGCAATTGAAATTGAACCGTCATCATATATTTCCGGTGCATTTGCCGCATCCTGTATGAGCTTTGTCTGATACAGGAATGAAATCATTTCTGCACGAATGCATGGGTCTTCTGTCCTAAACTCTACACCCTCTTCCAAAGTACCTGTATTATCATCGGTAATTATTCCGTTTGTTGCCGCCCAAATTACAGGGAGTTCATAATATGAGCCTTGCGGAACATCCGGAAAAATATCCGCTTCACGAACCATGGCAATAAGCTGTTGAATCATTGAGACACCCAACTCTTCAAGAGTAATATCTTCGCTGAACTCCTTGCGTTCCATAGTATCAACTTCATCC
>CACZWA010000070.1 GCA_902784685.1 uncultured Ruminococcus sp. | reverse complement strand
TTTAACCGTTTCTGTCAACCTGAAAATAAGAAAAATATTTGTGGTTGACAAAGAAAAAATTATATGCTAAAATTAAAAAGGCGTCAGAAAGGAACGTGCTTTAAATGAAAAAAATTCTGCTTGACAAAAACAAAAAATTTTATAAAACAAATATGCATTGTCACAGCACTTTTTCGGACGGTAATATGACGGTTTCGGAGCTTAAAAAGCATTATATGTCAAACGGATATTCGGCAATTGTGTTCAGCGACCATGAGCATTTGATTGATAATTCGGATATAAGCGACGAAAATTTTCTTGCGATTACAGGCTGTGAAATTGCCGTAAAGGAATTTGCGTCTCTTTCGACTCTAAAAAAGCGTGATATGAAGGTGGCGCATTTTAATTTTATAGCAAAAGAGCCTTCAAATATTGATACGCCATGCTATAATTCTGTTTACGACCACTATATAAACGATGAAATACGAAGCAGAATCGTTCACTCCTGCGGCGAATACGAAAGAGAATATACGGGGGAAGGCATAAGAAAAATAATAAAAGAAGCAAATGAAAAGGGCTTTCTCGTGCAGTACAATCACCCACGCTGGTCTCTCGAAAATGCGTGTGATTACCTGAATTACGAGGGAATTTGGGGAGTTGAGATATATAACCACGGAACGGACAAAGCAGGGCTTTATGAATACGATATAGGCGCTTATGATGACTTTCTGCGTGACGGACAGCGCATTGCCTGCACAATGGGCGACGATAACCATAATATAGAAAGCACCTGCGGCGGTTATGTTATGATAAACGCCGAAAAACTGGAGTACGGCGCTATAATCGACGCTCTTGAAAAACACCGTTTTTACGCCTCGCAAGGACCGAAAATAACAAGTCTTTATGTTGAGGACGGCACGGCTTGCCTTAAATTTTCGGGCGGTGAATATGCGGTTATGTCAACCAAGGGCAGAAGGGTTGATAAACAGCTTGCAAAAAATACGGACGGCGATAATGTTGTTCGGTTTCGCTTGTTTGAGGATGATTTTTATATCCGTTTTGACGTTGTGGATAAATACGGCAAAAGAGCAAATACAAATGCTTATTTTCTTGATGAGCTGAAATAAGAGATGAAGCAGAGGCTGAAAAGCGAAGGTATATTTCGTCCTTTAAAGCTCGCCTAAGTACTTTTGTACGGTAGAAATTTAAAGGGCGGAAAGCAAGCAATGGTGCAGTTTTTAAAAAAACTGCACCACTAACCTTCTGATCAAAAAATGTTAAATAAAAACCATTAAATTTTTACTTTAAATTGGTTTGCTTGCGGTAGACCGAGTTTGTCAGCACTCTGAGCCGTGCAGATTGCGAAATCTGCACGGCATTGTTTTTTGTTCTATTCCTCGCTGTCTGCGTTTTCCCAGTTATGATAAACGTTTTGAACGTCGTCGTTATCTTCCAGGTTTTCGAGAAGCTTGTTCATCATTGTTATATCATGCGGGTCGCTAAGGCTGATATAGTTTTGAGGAATCATAGTAACCTCGGCGCTTGCCGGAGTATAACCCTTGCTTTCAAGCGCGTCAACAACTGCGCCGAAATCGTCGGGAGATGTTGTAATCTCATAGCAGTCGTCGGAGGGCGAAAAGTCCTCTGCGCCTGCATCGAGAGCGTCCATCATAAGAGTTTCTTCGTCCGCCTCGTCCTTTTCAATTACAATAAGTCCTTTTTTATCGAACATCCACGAAACGCAGCCTATTGCGCCGAGATTGCCGCCGAATTTATCAAAATAGTGCTTTACATCGCCGGAAGTACGGTTTTTATTGTTTGAAAGCGTTTCAACAATAACAGCAACGCCTTTCGGACCGTAGCCCTCGTAGACCATTTCCATATAATCGTCGCCGCCTGCCTCGCCTGCGGCTTTTTTTATACACCTTTCAATATTATCGTTTGGCATATTGTTGGATTTTGCCTTATAGATAATATCTTTAAGCTTAAAGTTAGAAGCAGGGTCGGGTCCTCCCTGTTTTACACAAACGGCAATTTCTCTGCCGAGCTTTGTAAATATCTTCGCTCTTTCACCGTCTGTTTTTTCTTTTTTATGTTTAATATTCGCCCATTTACTGTGTCCTGACATGAATTTTCCTCCCTAATATATATAAGCCGTTTTTTCGGCATAATTATAATATCCTATATTATTATACCAAAACAGGAAGCGATTGTCAAGAGCCGAAAAGGGTAAATAATCTTTAAGCCGCATTTAAAGCAAATAAAATGTCATATGAAGGCACGGCGCAGAATAAAATTTATAAGAGGTTTTATTATTTGTTTTAAGCAAGTATTTCGGAGGTTTTTAGCTATGGTATTTGTAATAAGAAAGAAAATGATTTTGCTTACTGTTGCGGCGCTTTTGCTTGCCGGAGGCGCAAGCCACCTTGCTAACGTAGACAGTTCAAAGGAAACGGCGGCGCTCCCCGGAACTGATAAGGTAATTGTTCTTGACGCAGGTCACGGCGGCGAGGACGGAGGTGCAATAGGTCAGGACGGAACGGTTGAAAAGAATATTAATCTTGCCGTTATGAAAAAACTGCAGGCACTTCTCGAACAAAGCGGCTGTACGGTAATTACCACCAGAACGGAGGATATTTCCCTGCACGAGAGCGGCGACGAAAAAACAGGAAACAGGAAAATAAAAGATTTAAATGCAAGAAAAGATATTCCCGGCGAATATAATGCCGATATTTTTGTGAGTATTCATATGAACACTTTCCCCGACAGCAAGTACAAGGGCGCACAGGTTTTTTATTCCTCACAGCCCGAAAAATCAAAAGACCTTGCAAACTGCGTGCAGACTGAACTGCGTTCACAGGTTGACGGGAGTAACGAAAGAGAGATAAAAAATGCGGACGGAAATATTTATATATTAAATGACGCAAAAATCCCCTCGGTCGTTGTTGAGTGCGGTTTTCTTTCAAATGCCGAGGAGGAGGCAAAGCTTAACTCCGAGGAATATCAGGAAAAACTTGCGTTTGCAATATACTGCGGAATTATAAAGTATTTCGCAATGTAAACGGAGGACGGCAATGCAAAGAGAATATCTTATTTTAATAAACGGCGAACAAAACTGCGGAGCGGTTAAGGTGAAGTCTTTGGCAGAAGGGCTTTTGCTTGAAATTGATATAGACAAAAGCCTGCCACTTAAAGAAAGTGAGGTTTTTAAGGCATATGCGGTATGCCCTTCGGAGGAAAAGACAGTATATCTTGGGGTGCTTGACGGCTATAAGGGAACATTTGAATATAGCGGAGGTAACGGAGCTTTCGGAACGGTTATAACACGCAAAAACACGCAAAACGGCAGAGAAACTTATCTTTGTTGTTGCGCCGAGGAAGGAAAAATTGACGAGGTGAAAAACAGTTTTGAAAAAAATTCTCCGCAAAAAAATACGGAAGAAATTAAGACAGAAAAACCTGCTTTAACGGAAGACTTTTCGGGTAAAAATGCGCCGCCTGCCACGCAGAAAGCCTTTGTAAAAGAGTATCTTCAAACGGCGCTTCAAAAACTCGAAAAGCTTACCGATGGCTATGAGAGCGAAAAAATAAACGGATATTTTATACGAAAAAAAGGACGACTTATGGAAAGCGTTATGAGTTCAGACGCCGTTTACAGGCGGATAATGCAGTACGGCTACTACATTTTCTCTCTCAAACAAAACGGCAGGGGCGAAAGCTTTATAATTTCCGTTCCGTCCTCAAGACAGGAAGAAAATCCGTTTAAGGGCTATGAAAAATATGCGTTTAAGCTTGAATCGGATATGGCAGAAGATATAAGCTTTTACTGCATTGCGGCAGGAAACGATGAAAACGGGGAGTTTTTTATGAAAAAAACTTAAAAAGCTATTGACATTTTACAATAAGTGTGATAAAATAAACATATGAACAATTCTTCATATGTTTATTTTATTGTGAGGTGAGTTTATTTATGGCAAAAGAAAATTTGGGCGGAAATGCCTGCACCCACGAGCCTATTGAAAAGATTTCCGAGAAAATGCCTTCGGAGGAGCTTCTTTACGATATGGCGGACCTTTTTAAAATTTTCGGAGACTGCACAAGAATAAAAATTATCTGCGCCCTCTTTGAAAGCGAGCTTTGCGTTAACCATATTGCGGAGCTTCTGTCTATGACGCAGTCGGCAATTTCGCATCAACTGAGGGTGCTTAAAACCGCAAGGCTTGTAAAAATAAGGCGTGAAGGCAAGACGGTTTATTATTCCCTTGCGGACGACCATATAAAGACGATTTTCGACCAGGGGCTTGAGCATGTTTGCGAATAGCGCTTGCTAAAAAATTGTTTTTCTTAAAAGTATTAAAAAAGAATGGAGATTACTATGCATAAACACGAACATGAAGCTTGCTGTGAACACAATCATCATGAGCATCACCATGACTGTTGCTGTGAACATGAGCATAATCATCACCACGGCTGCGGTTGTTGCGAAGAACATGACGAAAAAGGCGAACTTTTGCAGATAATTACAGGGCTTGCGGTTGCCGCCGCCGCTTTTCTTCTTGAACATATTTTAGCCGAAAAAAATTCAACTGTTTTCATTTTGGTTTATATTGCGGCATATCTTATTTCGGGCTGGTCAGTAATAAAAAGCTCGTTAAAAAATATACGCCGCGGTAAAATTTTTGACGAAATGTTTCTTATGACCGTTGCCTCACTCGGAGCGCTTGCCATAGGAAAGTTTACCGAAGGAATAGCCGTTATGCTTCTTTACCGCATAGGGGAGCTTTTGCAGGACAAGGCGGTTGAAAACTCGGAAAAATCTATAACTGCCCTGCTTGATATTCGTCCCGAATACGCAAATTTAAAAACGGAAAACGGCAGTAAAAAGGTATCTCCCAAAGGGGTGCATATCGGCGACATAATAATTGTAAAGCCGGGCGAGAGCGTTCCGCTTGACGGAAAAGTTATTTCGGGAAGCTCTGCGCTTGATACATCGGCGCTGACAGGCGAGCCTGAGCCTCTTGATATTTCGGTCGGAGACGAGGTTTTAAGCGGCTGTATTGTGCTTGGCGGTGCGGTTGAAATTGAGGTTACAGGAGAATATGAAAACTCCGCCGTGGCAAAAATTATAGAAATGGCGGAACACGCCGCCGAGAAAAAGGCGCATACAGAAACATTTATAAGCCGCTTTGCGGCTGTATATACGCCTGTTGTAACCTTTGCGGCTCTTGCGGTTATCTTTATTCCGCCGATTTTTATGGGAAACTTTAAAGAATGGCTTTACAGAGGTCTTATTTTCCTTGTTTTGTCCTGTCCGTGCGCGCTTGTGATTTCCGTTCCGCTGACCTTTTTCGGCGGAATAGGCGGAGCTTCAAAAGCCGGCATACTTGTTCGGGGCGGCAACTGCTTTGATGCGCTTGCAAAGGCAAAAGCTGTGGTTTTTGATAAAACGGGAACTCTTACAAAGGGCGAGTTTAAAGTAAACGAAATTATCCCCGAAGGTGTAAGCAGGGACGAGTTTTTGCGCCTTCTTGCGGCGGCAGAAGCGTATTCAAACCACCCGATTGCAAAAGCCGTGATTTCGGAGTACGAAAACGAGTACGGCGAGACGCTTAATCTTTCGGGTCTTTCGGATTATAAAGAGGTATCCGGCAGAGGCGCAAGCGTTGTTTTTGAAGGAAAAACGGTAATCAGCGGCAGCGCAAGGCTTATGAAAGAAAACGGAATTGATGTTCCGAAAAGTACGGAAAAAACGGTGGTTTATGCGGCAGTTGACGGAAAATATATCGGCAGAGTAACGCTTTCGGATTTACTTCGTGATGACGCATATAACATAGGTGAAAAGCTTAAAGCAATAGGAATAAACAAAACGGTGATTTTAAGCGGAGATAAGCAGTCTGCCTGCAATGAAATTGCGGCTTTAACCGCCGCCGATAAAGCCGTCGGTGAGCTTTTGCCTGACGGCAAGGTGATTGAGCTTGAAAAGCTTATGAAAGAAAACGGTGATGTTATTTTCATGGGCGACGGCATAAACGACGCACCTTCACTCAGCCTTGCAAGCGTGGGCGCGGCAATGGGCGGAGTAGGCTCTGCGGCGGCTTCGCAGGCGGCAGACGTTATACTTATGGCGGATAAGCCCTCGCTTATTTTAAAAGCAATTAAAATTGCAAGAAAAACTTTACGCATAGCACGGGAAAATATTGTCTTTGCACTCGCCGTTAAGTTTATCGTGCTTATTCTCGGCGTTTTGGGGATTGCAAATATGTGGCTTGCCGTATTTGCCGATGTCGGCGTTTGCTTTATTGCAATACTTAACTCGCTAAGAATGCTTAAAATGAAGGATTAGTTATAGTGTTGAGAGTAGGGGCGGCAATCTGCCGCCCG
>CACZWA010000069.1 GCA_902784685.1 uncultured Ruminococcus sp. | reverse complement strand
CATGGGGAATAGATAAATTTTTCGGTCATTCGCTCGGTCACGGCGTTGGACTTGATATTCATGAACTACCGAATTTAAGCTCGAAATCGGAATATGTTTTGGATAAAAATATGATTGTTACCGTAGAACCCGGAATATATCTCGAAAACGAGTTCGGCGTTAGGATTGAAGATACCGTTTGCGTCGGTGAAAACGGAGGTATAAGGCTTACAACAAGTGACAAAAACCTTAGAATTTGCAGATAAATTTAAAGAAAATGGGCATAAATCGGAAAAAATTGAAAAAAGCACTTGCATTTCGGTTATATTTAGTGTATAATGTATATATATAATTATTGCATAAAATGGATAAAATAGGAAAGGAATGGTTATAAACTATGATTTCAGCAGGAGATTTCCGCAACGGCGTAACCTTTGAGTACGAGGGCAACGTGTACCAGATTATTCAGTTTCAGCACGTTAAACCGGGTAAAGGCGCAGCTTTTGTAAGAACAAAAATTAAAAATGTAATAACGGGCGGTGTTGTTGAAAAAACTTTCAACCCCACAGATAAAATGCCTAAAGCGCATATTGACCGCCGTGATATGCAGTATCTGTATAATGACGGTGAGCTTTATTACTTTATGGACCAGGAAACCTTTGAACAGCTTCCGCTTACTGCGGATATTCTCGAGGGCGCACTTCCGTTCCTTAAAGATGAAATGGTTGTTAAAGTGCTTTCGTATAAAGGCAAAGTTTTTGGCGTAGAGCCGCCGAACTTTGTAGAACTTAAAATCACCGAGACCGAGCCGGGCTTTAAAGGTGATACGGCAACAGGTGCAACAAAACCTGCAACGCTTGAAACAGGCTATGTTCTTAATGTACCTCTTTTTGTTGATGAAGGTACTGTTATCAGAGTTGATACAAGAACAGGCGAGTACATGGAAAGAGCGTAAAACGGAGGTAAACCTATGGCTTACTTAAATGAAAAAGTCTCATATCTTAAAGGTTTGGCGAAAGGTCTTGAAATTGACGACAGCAAGCCTGAGGGCAAGCTTTTAAACGCTATGCTTGATGTTATGCAGGATATGGCGGACGAATATGAAATTATGACTCAGGCACTCGATGATACGGCAGAGAATCTTGCAGACCTTATGGACTATTGCTATAACGAGGATTACGACGACGATTTTGTTGAGCTTGAGTGTGAATCCTGCGGCGAAACCGTTGAAATCACAGACGATATGATTGACGAGGACGGAAAAGTTATTTGTCCGAATTGCGGTAAGATTATTGACGTTGACCTTATGTGTGATTTTGACTACGACGATGAAGAATAGGTTTTTATAAAATGACAGATTTTAAGGGACGGGGTAATGTACTTCGTCCTTTAGTTTGATATATAAAAAGATTGGGGAATTAACGTGAAAGTTTCTTTCACGTTAGCCTCCGACGGAATATATTGCCCTTTTTCCCTAACGTATGGTCGGAAACACATATGGGCACACTAATCTCTTATCATTCCATTTCTCCGCAGATAAGAGGATATTTAATTACTGCTTGTGCCGATGCGGAGCGGCGGAATGGAGATTAAAATGATTGCAGTTTTCGGTCTTGGAAATCCCGGAAAGAAATATGAATACACAAGGCATAACGCAGGTTTTTGCACAGTTGATTATATCGCCGCACGGCACGGCATAAAAATTAATAAAATAGGCTTTAATTCTCTTTACGGCGAGGGAACTGTGTTTGGAGAAAAAATGCTCATAGTTAAGCCGCAGACTTTTATGAATTTAAGCGGAAAAGCCGTAATGGCTGTTAAGAATTTTTATAAACTCGATAACAGTGATATTCTTGTAATTTATGATGACGTTAGTATGCCGGTAGGACAACTCAGAGTTCGTACAAAGGGAAGTCCGGGCGGACACAACGGAATAAAAGACATACTTCTCAGCATAAATTCCGATGAGTTTCCGAGAATAAAAATGGGCGTGGGCGCGCCGCCTGACAGCCAATACGATTTAGCGGACTACGTTCTCGGAAAGTTCACAGATAGCGATATAAAGCTTCTTTCAAAGGCGGCGGAAAAAATTGAGGAAAACCTTGAACTTGCCGTAAAACGTGATTATAATGCGCTTATGGGAAAACTAAACGTAAGAATATAGATTTTTAAGGGTAGATGTAATGATTAAATTTAAAGAAGCGATAGCTTCCACAGAAGAATATAAAAATATTGCGAGCTATATTGAGCGTGGACTGAAAGCCGTAACAGTGACAGGGCTTCCTGAGGGCGCAAAAACGCATTTTGTCGCATCTCTTTCTGAAGATACGGGTAAAAATATACTCTATGTGGCGCCTACCGAGCTTGAAGCAAAAAATGCCGCAGAAAATTTGAAATTCTTTCTCGGCGAAAGCGCTGAGGTGGCTTTTTTTCCGCAGAAGGACTATGTTTTTCATAATGTTGAAGCTATGAACAACGATGTTATATATGACAGAATAAATTGCCTGCACCTTTTAAAATGTGCAGAAAAGCCTGTAATTATAACAGTCGGAGCGGCGGCGGCGGTGCAATATACTGTGCCGAAAGAGCTTTACGATGAGTTTGAATTGTCGGTGGGAGAAACCGTGAATCTCTCGGAACTTACGAAAAAACTTATTTTTATGGGGTATCTCCGTTCAGAAAATGTCGAAGGCGTTGGACAGTTCAGCATAAGGGGAGGAATTGTGGATATTTTCTCTCCCGGTGAGCTATACCCTGTTAGGATAGAATTTTGGGGCGACGAAATTGATACTCTTCGCTCGTTTGACCCACAGACGCAGCTGTCGGTTAAATCTGTGCAAAAAGCGTATATTGTTCCGTGCCGTGAGCTTGTTTACAGCAGTGAGGCTGTTTCTAAAATTGTAAAGAAAATAAACGCAGGCGAAAATGAACAGCTTCTTGCTGATATTGAACGCTTTGAAAATAAACACTATTTTTCCTCTGCGGACAAATATTTGCCGTATATTTACGGTGAAATCCCGATTATCGGCGATTATTTTGATGAAGGAATATGCATTTTTGATAATTTACCGTCCGTCAAAACAAAGATAAAGGTTTTACGGGAGCAAATAGCGGAAGAAACCGCAAATCTTGCGGAAAAAGGTATGATAAAGCTTCGTAAAGGGGCTGAATATGTTCAAAAGTTTTCATATCTTTCGGAATGCGGCGGCTTTAAATTAGGGCTTGAAGTGCTGACAAAGCATAACGACCTTCTTAAATCAAATGCGGCTGTTAATTTTGCTGCCCGCGCGGTGCAACCGTACTTTGGAAATACGGAACAAATAGTTGAAGATATAAAATTCTGGCATGGGAGCGGATACGGAATAAATATTGTTTCCGGAAGCCGCACCAAGGCAGAGGCATTTGCGAAAACTTTGAAGGAAAATGATTTTTTGCCTGTAATTAAAAGCGAAGGAACAGCTGAAAAAGGCGAAACCGCTTGCAAAATTTGTTGTTCTTTGCGATAAAGACCTTTTCGGCAATGAGAGAACACAGAAAAAGGTCAGAAGAATGGCAGGAACAAAAATAAAGTCGTATAACGACCTTGAAACAGGCGATCTTGTTGTTCATCATATTCACGGAATAGGCAGATACCTCGGTATGCACCGTATGGAAGTTGACGGAATAAAGAAGGATTACCTCAAAATTATGTACAGGGAAGGGGATATACTCTATATCCCCGCAACCGCACTTCACCTTATTAACAAATATATAGCTTCAGAGGGCGGAAGCGTAAGGCTTAATAAAATGGGCGGCGCAGAGTTTTCAAGACTTAAAGGAAAGGTTCAAAAGTCTGTTGAAGAAATGGCGGCAAAGCTTGTTCAGCTTTATGCCGCAAGGCTCAATGCAAAAGGTCACGCCTTTGCGCCCGATTCGGATTGGCAGAAGAATTTTGAGGACGATTTTCCGTATGAAGAAACAGACGACCAGCTCAAATGTATAGAAGAAGTAAAGCGTGATATGGAAAGCGAAAAGCCGATGGACAGACTGCTTTGCGGTGATGTTGGTTTCGGTAAAACCGAAATAGCTTTAAGAGCGGCTTTTAAAGCGGTTGTGGACGGCAAACAGGTTGCGTATCTTGTACCTACAACCGTGCTTGCAAGGCAACATTTCGGTACGTTTTCGGAGAGAATGGCAAAATACCCGATAAAAGTCGAAATGTTAAGCCGATTTAAGTCATCCGCCGAACAGAAAAAAGTAATTCACGGACTTAAAGACGGCAGTGTAGATGTTGTTATAGGGACGCACAGACTGCTTCAAAAAGATGTGGAATATAAAGATTTGGGACTTCTTATAATTGACGAAGAACAGCGTTTTGGTGTTGCGGATAAAGAAAAAATAAAAGAGCTTAAAAACAGCGTAGACGTGCTGACGCTTTCGGCAACGCCTATTCCGAGAACCATGCATATGGCTATGATTGGCATAAGGGATATGAGCGTAATTAACGAGCCGCCGCAAGACCGCCAGCCGGTGAGAACTTACGTTATGGAATATGAGCGTGAGGTAATAGCAGAGGCAATAGAAAAAGAGCTTGACCGTGGCGGACAGGTTTATTATGTATATAACAAAATTGACGGAATAGAAAGAGTTGCGGCAGAAATTCAGGCTATGGTACCCGAAGCAAGGATAGCCGTGGGACACGGGCGAATGAATGAACGTGAGCTTGAAGAAATTATGCTTTCCATGATGGACGGAAGCGCCGATATTCTTATATGCACAACAATTATAGAAACAGGACTTGATATTCCGAACGTAAATACAATAATTGTTGAAAATGCAGACTGTATGGGGCTTTCACAACTATATCAGTTAAGGGGCAGAGTCGGAAGAAGCAACCGCACCGCATATGCCTATTTCACATACAGAAAGAATAAAGAAATTAACGAAACGGCAGAAAAAAGGCTTAAATCAATAAGAGAATTCACGGAGTTCGGTTCGGGCTTTAAAATTGCAATGAGAGACCTTGCAATAAGAGGCGCAGGCAATGTTCTCGGACCGCAACAGCACGGAGCGATGGACGCTGTCGGATACGATATGTACTGCAAGCTGTTAAGCCGAGCCGTTGCAAATGCAAAGGGCGAGGAGGTCAAAGAGGAAATTGTAACATCTATTGACCTTAAAGTTGACGCGTTTATTCCCGAAAGCTATATTGAAAGCGAAAACATAAGAATTGAAATGTATAAACGTATCTCGGGCTTAGAGAATGAGGACGAAGTAAGCGAAATTACAGACGAACTTATAGACCGCTTTTCGGAGCCGCCGCAGTGTGTTACAAATCTTATAAGTATTGCACTTATAGGTAAATATGCCGCAAGGGCAGGAGTGTCGGAAATAGCACAGAGAGGCGATTTTGTGAACTTTTATGTGGAATGTTCAACCGAAAAACAACGGCACATTATCAGACAGCTTCACAGCAAACATAAAGATAAGCTTATGTTTATAGAGGACAAAAAGCCGCACATTATGTTACGCATAAGAGAAGAGGATAAACTGTTTGAGAATATTAAATTTGTGTTACAAGAGTTTTATATATTGCAAAATAATGAGATATAGGTTATAATATAATTATGATAGAATACATGTAAATTCCGAGGAAAGGAATGATAAAAATGAAAAAGAAAATTTTAGCTCTTTTTCTTGCCGTGGGTTGCTTGGCAGGTATGTTTGCAGGTTGCGGCAAAACGGAAGTAAAAGAGGAAAAGGTTGTAGTCAGCGTAAACGGCGAGGATATAACCGAGGGTGAATTTTTGTACTATCTTTTGATTGCGAAAAACACTATAATTTCCGCAGGTGACGGCGAGGATAATGAAGAATACTGGAAAACCACGGAAATTGAAGGCAAAAATGCCGGAGATGTTGCAAGAGAAACAGCGCTTAAAAATGCCGTTGAGCTTACCGTTACAGCTCAAAAAGCAATTGAAATGGGCGCAGATAACAGCGACCATGTGCGCCGCGCGCAAAGACAGAATTTTATTAAACAGAGCTTTGGCGGAAGTGAAAAGGACTATCTTTCAAGGATTGCCGAGCTTGGAATGACCGATGAGGACGTTACAAAGGTTATAATGAAAGACTATCTTGCAAGTCAGCTTAGCGGTATGGTCGATATTGACGAGCCGAGCGACGAGGAAATCCGTGAATATTATGACAAAAATTATTACCGTGCAAAGCACATACTTATTTCCTTCTCCAACTATGAGACGGACGGTTCGGACGGACACGAAGAAGCCCTTAAAAAAGCGGAAGAAGTTAAAGCCATGATAGACGGCGGTGCAAACTTTGAAAGCCTTATTCCCGAATATAACGAGGATACGGCAATAAACGATTCCGAAACAGGCTATATTTTCACCAAAGATGTAATGGTTAAACCGTTTGAAGAGGCAACAAAGGCTTTAAAGGTAGGTGAAATAAGCGATATTGTTGAAACTGATTACGGTTATCACATAATTAAAAGGCTTGACGCAGGTGCGGCTTATAACGAGTTTTTGACGTCTAAATCCATGCTTGACCAAAACGGCGAAATGACAGGTAAAGATGAGATAATTAACTTTACCAAACAGGAAAAGCTTACCGTAATGATTGATGAATGGAAAGACAAGGCGGATATTAAAACAAATGACAGCGTTCTTAAAGAAATACCGCTTACCGCTTCAAGCGAAGAAAAATAAAGGAGTAAATTATGAAAAAAATTATAGCATTTGTATTGTTGTTTTCCTGTCTGCTTACGTTTGGCGCAGGAGCTAAAGATGTTAATCTTAACTTTTTGGATGTAAAATCTGCCTCGTGCACAAGTGAAATGACGATTGTTATTGACAAGCCGCTTGAGATATTATCTCTTCTTGACGAAAACGGCTATCTTGATTCGGTAAATAAATTTATTGAACTTCGTGCGTTTATCGAAAGCTTGGCGGACTCAAAGATAAAGTGCAATATTAAGGTTAATACCTCGGATGATAACTTAAAAGGCAGATTGGCTGCGGAATTTGACATTTTTTCGCCTGCCGTTGTAAACCCTAATCTCAAAATGGATGTATCGGCAAAAAGCGGAATTTGGATGGATTATGATTTTACAGGCAAGCCGAAATATGATATGATTATAAGCCTTCCCGTATTTAACAAATATCTGCACATAACTCAGGAGGATTTGGGCGAGGATACGCTTGAAGAAGCATATAAACCCCTTATAGACAGCGGCATTTTAAAAGATTCAAACAAAAAGGGATTGGAGCTTATAAAGAAATATGCCGATATTAAAGTGAGCGGTAACACATATACGCTTAAACTCAGCGATACAGCCACAGGACTTTATCTCAAAGAGTATTTCGAATATATGATGGAGCTTATGCCGAAATACGAATATGATTTTGAAGACGATTTTACAGACGATTCGGATTATGATATTACCGAGCCTGAAATTACAGATGAAGAATCAGATGATTACG
The DNA here is from genome assembly GCA_902784685.1 of uncultured Ruminococcus sp. Lineage (GTDB taxonomy): Bacteria > Bacillota > Clostridia > RUG12999 > RUG12999 > RUG12999. The sequence continues at coordinate 2,394 of CACZWA010000069.1, read as the reverse complement.
AATACGAGGAATTTGAGAATTTCAGCGATTTGAACCCGTTTGAAAACATTGAAAAAGTGCTTGAAAAAATAACGGTTATAGGCGATGAAGGTATTACCGTAACAGCAGTAACAAGCCCGTCGGGCAAAATAAAATCTGCCGAAACGGTTGTTCCGATTGACCTTAATGTTTATAAAGTTCTCTTGGCGGCAGAAGCAGATATTCCGGAATGGCTTACCGAAGCTAACAGCAATATTGCGTTTACCGTAACCACAAAAGAAGAGTATAGAAATGTAGGCTCTACAAAAAATATTGCTTTTCCGAAGCTTACGGACAAAAACTCCATGACGCTCTCTCAAATGGTTGGTTATGACGATTATGAAGGCTATGACGATTACAGCTATAAAAGAGAAAATTTCGATACATGGATTTATGCTGAAGCTGATTCGGTAATTGAGGATAACGGTGCAATTTATATTCCGTTCAGAGATGTAATACAAAATGCATGCTCATATGAAGAATTTGACGAGGAAACAGGCAAGCCGTACTATACAATAACATATAATGACGGCTGGGTGAGCTTTAACAGTGACTTGTCTGATTTTGGCACGCTTGAATTTAAAGTCGGCAGAAACGATCATTACTATAAAAACGGAACATATCTTTTAGGAGCGCCAAAACTTATAAATGGCAGAGTTTGGGTAGATATCAAGCTGTTTGAAGAAGTGTTTGGCTGGGAAGCGGTAAATGTTAAATGGGATTATGTATCACATCTTTTCTCCGTTGACTTTGCAAACGACGAATACGATTATTAAAAACATCAATAATACCAATAAAAAAGCAGGGGCTTTAAACTAAGCTCCTGCTTTTTAAATTTACAGTTTATATTTTTTCGGCAATTTCGTTGGCACGTTTTAAAAATCCTGCCATACGCTCTTTTGTAAGTGTTCCGTGAGAAATAAGCGCAAGGTCGTAAATATAATTTACTATAAGGTCTGCGTTTTCTTTATTCACAAGGAGCTTTTTAACAACAGGCGAAGCGGTATTTACCGTTAGAGTAAACTCATTTTTAAACTCAGGCATACCTGCGCCGCCAAACATCGAAGCCATTTCCTGCATACGTCTTGACTGCTCCGAAAGCGTAAGAACGGCAGGAACGTCATCGTTTTTAAGCATTGTTGCCTCGATTTTAAGGGAATCATCGGCAATAACATCTTTAAAGATTTTTACTACATCCTCAGAAACAGAGCTGTCCGCATCATCATTTACTTTCATAACCGTATCGGCGGCAGAGTCTATGCGCTCAAATTTCACACCGGTAACCTTGTATTCGATGAATGAAATAAAATGCGTATCTATCGCATAGGGAAGGTCAAGCACGGTAATATTTTGCTCGTTAAAAATTGAAATATAGCTTGACTGGGTTTCGGGATTTGTTGTGTAGTAAACTTTTTTCTCCTCGTTGCCGTCAAGATATTCGTTAAGCGTAACATATTTTGCGTCTGTTGTTTTGTAAAGAATACTGTCCTTTATTTTGTCGTAAAAGCTCTCGTCACGCATACAGCCGTATTTTATAAACGGATTTATATCGTCCCAGTAGCTCTCATACGTTTCTCTTTCGGTGTTAAACAGTCCGTTAAGCTTGTCCGCAACTTTTTTGGTAATGTGAGCCGAAATTTTCTTGACAAAACCATCGTTTTGAAGAAAACTTCTCGATACGTTAAGCGGAATATCGGGACAGTCTATGCAGCCCTTTAAAAGAAGCAAATATTCGGGAATTACCTCTTTTAAGTTGTCGGCGACAAAGACCTGATTGTTATATAGCTTAATTTCACCTTCCGCACCTTTTAGCTCGTGGTTTATTTTCGGAAAATACAAAATACCTTTTAGGTTAAACGGAAAATCAATATTGAGATGAATCCAGAAAAGAGGCTCGTTAAAGTCGGTGAAAACTTTATGATAAAACGCCTTGTATTCATCTTCCGTACATTCCGAGGGATTTTTAAGCCAAAGAGGATTTTTGTCATTCACAGGAGTAGGTTCTTCCGCCTCTTTGCCTTCTTCGGGCTTTTTATTAAGGTCAATCACATAAATATCGGTGGGGAGAAAATAGCAATACTTGCTTACAATTTCTCTCACTTTAAAATATTCAAGAAATTCTTCGCTTTCTTCGTTTATGTGAAGGATTATGTCGGTTCCTCTTTCGGTTTTTGTGCCTTTTTCAATGGTATATTCCGTGCCGCCGTCACAAACCCAATGTACAGGCTCGCTGCCTTCGGCGTAGGAAAGAGAGTTGATTTCAACATCTCCCGATACCATAAATGCGGAGTAAAAACCAAGACCGAAATGACCGATTATGCCGCCGCTGCCGTCATCATTTTTATATTTTTCCAAAAACTCTGCTGCGCCCGAAAA
>CACZWA010000068.1 GCA_902784685.1 uncultured Ruminococcus sp. | reverse complement strand
GGAAGAAACGTTTGAAACGTATGCCGAAAATTCATCTCCGTTTTTGTCTATGCTCGTAACAGCGGACTTAGCTACCCTTTTAAAGCTGTAATAAGACGCTTTCGGAAGGCAGTAGTAGTCAACAAGCGCCCAGCCCGCAGCGGCAGGCCAGCAGTCGTTCCACATCCAGTAAATAAGTCCGTTGCAAAAGCCCAGATTACGCCGTGCAAGCTCCATACTGATTCTTACCCATTCATACTGTATATATCTGAGTTTAAAGAGTTTGTCATTAACGTTTTTAAATTTTCCGAGAACCTTTTCTGCCATTTGAAGTGTGCAGTCAAATATTTTTTTAGGAGCAGAGGAAGGACCTTTTGTATGGAAATAAAACATATCCATATTTTCATCGGCAAGGTCTTTTTCCGACATTATTTTCATAAGTGAAATCGTTAAAACAGCGCCCAAAGTAGGTTCTTCGGCAACAAAACGTGCAAGATAATCTTTATATTCCTCTTTGAAATCCTTGGAATTTTCGGCCTTTGCATATTTAAAAAAGCATTGCAAAAAGTTGGTGTTATGAGTTGTACCGACCGTTCTTGAAGCGTAAAAATCACCTGCATAAGGGCTTGAAGCAAAAGCAGGTCTGTGAGGGTCAAACTCTTTAAGGGCAGGGAGTATAGCCTTATAGAACGATGCTCTGCCCATGTATTTTTCCTGAGTTTCATTGCCCTCGGTGGCATTTTCGTTATCGCCCGTCCACCACATCAAGGAAGGATGATTTCTCAAATATTTTGCGGCATATTTTGCCTCGGAATATAAATGAGAAAGAAAGCGGCTGTCCTGTTCGGGATAGGTTCCGCATGCCATTAAAAAGTCCTGCGTAACCATAATTCCGAGGCGGTCACATTCATTATAAAAATGTTTGTGTTCAAATATACCGCCACCCCAAACACGCAACATATTAACGCCTGCCGAAACGGCAAGCTCAAGAAGCTCGGTTATTTTTTCGTCGCTTTCTGCGGAAACGAAAGGCTCGCAGGGAACCCAGTTTCCTCCACGGCAAAATACAGGTACGCCGTTTATGTGTAAAGAAAATGCTGAGAAGGTTTTGTTACGGTCAAACGGTTCGCCCTTTTCGGTTTTTTGAAGTTTTTTGCAAAGATTATAGTATTCGCTTCCTTCGGCATCGGGCTTTTGAACAACGATTGCCGTTCTTATTCCGAAACGTTCCGTAAATACTTTATCCTCATAGCTTAACTTAAAGGTATAAAGAGGCTGTTTGCCATATCCGTTAGGATACCAGAGTTTAGGATTAAAAAGCTGAATATCAATATAACGCTTACGCTCATTGCAGAACATTTTTTTGCTGTAAACAAGGCGGTTTTCATCATCAGAAACGCTTATATCGAGCATTTGTGACGGCTCATCGGTGGGAAATTCGATTTCCGCATGAATTTCGGCAAAGCTTTCGTCTGCATGGGTAGTATAAATGTATATGCCTTCTATATCACTGCCGTCATCTTTGAGCAAATAAACAGGTTTCCACATACCGCAGGTTACAAAACGCTCTGTCCAGTCCCAACCGTAGGTACATTGTATTCGTCTTGTGTAAAGCCTTTCCGAGGTGAATGCAGCGAGAAGCTTTTTTCTGCCCTTACCTGCATATATCGGCGTTCTGAAATAAACTTCAAGAAGATTTTCGCCGCATTTTAAGTGCTTGCTGACATCAAATTTATGCGGAATAAACATATTCTCGCAGGAGGCAAGGTAAATGCCGTTTAAATATATATCGCAGTATGTATCAAGACCTTCAAAGCAAAGGTACATATTTTCTGTACTTGCGTCATAATTAAAAGTTTTTGTGTACAGCCAGTCGGATTTTTCTATTTCCCTGTATAAAAGTGCATTATCACGCCGGAAAAAATCCCCGGCAAGTCCTGCGTTTTGCAAATCCGTATGGACACAGCCCGGAACGGCGGCAGGAACAGAAATTTCCTTGCCGCCGGGAAGAGAGCCTTTTAAAGTCCAACCATCGTTTAAGCTTATTTTATTCATATTTTACCACTTGCTCAGAACATAAATATACTAAGTATTAAAAAGAAACATGGTTTCTTTTAGTCTGCGCTTTCCTTTGCACTCTTTATAAGATAAGCATTTATAAAATCGTCAATTTCGCCGTCCATAACAGCGGTTGTGTTACCGGTTTCAAAAGAGGTACGGTGGTCTTTTACCATGCTGTATGGATGGAAAACGTAAGAACGTATCTGATTTCCCCAGCCAATGTCTTTAACCTCGCCTCTGATGTCATCAATTTTATCCATTTTTTCACGCTCGGCAATTTCAAGAAGCTTTGATTTAAGCATTTTCATAGCTGTGTCTTTGTTTTGAAACTGTGAGCGCTCAGTTTGGCATGAAACAACAATCCCTGTCGGAATATGTGTAATTCGTATAGCGGAGTCGGTTTTGTTTATATGCTGACCGCCTGCGCCGCTTGAACGGTAAGTATCAATTCTAAGGTCTTCGGGACGTATGTTTATTTCGATTTCGTCGTTAAATTCAGGCATTACATCAAGCGATGCAAAAGAAGTGTGACGTCTGCCCGAAGCGTCAAACGGCGATATTCTTACAAGCCTGTGTACGCCCTTTTCGCATTTTGCATAGCCGTAGGCGTTTACGCCTTCTATTATAAACGATACACTTTTAATGCCTGCGTCTTCGCCGTCCAAAATATCGAGAATTTTAACACCGTAGCCTCTGCGCTCCGCCCAGCGTGTGTACATACGCATAAGCATTTGAGTCCAGTCCTGCGCCTCTGTTCCGCCTGCGCCTGCATGCAGAGTTAAAATTGCGTTGTTTTTGTCATACGGACCTGACAGAAGCGTTTCAAGATTGAGCTTTTCATAGTCTTTTAAAAAGGTATGATATTCTTCTTCAAGCTCCTGTGCGCTTTCTTCGTCGCCTGCTTCAATTGCCATATCGGCAAGAACGAGCATATCCTCCCATGAGGAGCGCAAGCGTCTGTACTTTTCAAGCTTATCTTTAAGCTGTTTTGTTTTTTGGAGTATTTTTGAAGACGCATCCATGTCGTCCCAAAAGCCCGGCTGTGCAGCCTGCTTTTCAAGCTCGGCAATTTCTTTTTCCGTTTCCGAGATACTTAGAGTGAATCACCAAGTTCCCTGATATTTTCTTCCATTCCTTTAATTTCGATTTTAAGCTGCTCTATGTCTATCATTTTTTCACTTCCCAAGTTATTATATTATTATTACTGTGCGGCTTTTGCGTCGTCAATAGGTTTACAGCATTTTTTATATTTTTTACCCGAACCGCAGGGGCAAGGGTCGTTTACGCCGACTTTTGTTTTCTTAACAAGCGGCACACGCACTGGCGCACTGCCGTCGCCACGGTTTGTCATTGTTGGCTGAAGAACCTGTTTCCTTTCCTGAGGGATAGCTTTGCGGAGCTTTGTTGCAAGAATTGTTTTAGCGGTATCTTCTTTAATAAGGTCCATCATATCGGCAAACATTTCGCCGCCCTCGTATTTGTATTCAACAATCGGGTCTTTTTGACCGTAAGATACAAAGCCTATGCTTTGTCTTAGCTGATCCATCATATCAATATGATCCATCCATTTCATATCAACATTTCGGAGCATTACACTGCGTTCAAATTCACGCATAATTTCCGTGCCGACTTCCGCCTCTTTTTCATCATATATTTTATGAGCCTTTTCCTTAAACATTTCGGTTATTTCATGGCGGCTCATATCACGGATTTGCTCGGCGGTGAGAACGGTTTCGTCCTTATCGTAAAGCCAGCCTCTTACGGCAACGTCAAGACCGTCCGTATTCCAGTCGTCGGGGTAGTCGGAGCCGTTTGAATACGCCTCAATCGTGTTTTCGCAAAGCTCCTCAATCATTTTCATAATACTGCCGTGAATATCTTCTCCGTCAAGCACACGTTTGCGCTCTGTATATATGAATTTGCGGTGTTCGTTCATAACCTCGTCATAGCGAAGCACATTTTTACGAATATCGAAGTTTCGAGCCTCAACACGTTTCTGGGCTTTTTCAATTGCGCCCGTAAGCATTGAATTTTCAATCGGCTCGTCGTCCGGAAGTTTAAGCGTTTCAAGCATGGTTTGAACTCTTTCCGAGCCGAATAAACGCATAAGGTCGTCCTCAAGTGAAAGGAAGAATTTCGTTTCGCCCGGGTCGCCCTGACGTCCCGCACGTCCACGAAGCTGGTTATCAATACGGCGTGATTCGTGGCGCTCCGTACCGATTATGCAAAGTCCGCCGCTTGCAACAACTTCTTCGTGCGCTGTGGCAATTTCATTTTTGTATTTACTGTAAAGCTCATTATATACCTCACGGGCATGAAGAATTTCCTCGTCCGAAGTATCCGCATGACCGGTAGCCTCGTTTATAAGCTCCTCGCTAAACTCCATTTTTGCCATATCGCTTTTTGCAAGAAGCTCGGCATTACCGCCGAGAATAATATCCGTACCGCGGCCTGCCATATTTGTTGCAATGGTAACGGCACCCGGTTTACCGGCTTGTGCTATAATCAGCGCTTCTTTGTCGTGGTGTTTTGCGTTAAGCACCTGATGAGGTATGCCCCGTGATTTTAAAAGTCTGCTTAAATGCTCGGATTTTTCTATGGAAATTGTACCGACAAGCACAGGCTGTTTTTTTTCGTGGCACTCTATGATTTTGTTTATAACCGCATTGAATTTTGCGGTTTCGTTTTTATAAAGTACATCATCAAGGTCCTTACGTTTAAGCGGCTTGTTTGTAGGCACTTCAACAACGTCAAGAGCATAAATTTCCTGGAACTCGGTTTCCTCGGTAAGCGCTGTACCCGTCATACCCGAAAGCTTTTTGTAAAGTCTGAAATAGTTCTGGAAGGTAATGGTAGCAAGAGTTTTGCTCTCACGCTCAACCTTAACGTTTTCCTTTGCTTCAATGGCTTGGTGAAGTCCTTCGCTGTAACGTCTGCCGTACATAATACGGCCCGTAAACTCGTCAACAATAAGCACCTTGCCGTCTTTAACAACGTAGTCAATATCTCTTGTCATACAGCCGTAGGCTTTAAGAGCATTGTTAATGTGGTGCATAAGCGCAATGTTTTCGGGGTCGCTGAGGTCTGTTGCAAACTGCGCTTCCGCTTTGGCAAGACCTGTTTTTGTGAGCGTTGCGTTATGACCTTTTTCGTCGATTATATAATCTGCGTCAATATCCTCCATATCTTCACGGAGGTCAACTTTTGTTTGCTTATAGGATTTGAGCCGTCTTACAAAACGGTCAACAACGGTGTACATTTCGGAGGATTCAGACCCCATACCCGAAATAATAAGCGGAGTTCTTGCCTCGTCTATAAGGATAGAGTCAACCTCATCGACAATAGCAAAAGGCTGGCCTCTTTGAACCATCTCTTTTTTGTACATAACCATATTGTCACGCAGATAGTCAAAACCAATCTCATTGTTTGTGGCGTAGGTTATATCTGCCGCATATGCCGCGCGGCGGTCGGCATTTTCCGTGCCGTTAAGCACAAGACCGACGCTTAACCCCAAAAATTTGTAAAGCTTTCCCATCCACTCGCTGTCACGCTTTGCAAGGTAATCGTTTACCGTGACAATATGCACACCCTCGCCTGTTAAAGCGTTGAGGTAGGCGGGGAGAGTTGCAACAAGTGTTTTACCTTCACCTGTTTTCATTTCGGCAATTCTGCCCTGATGAAGGATAATTCCGCCGATAATCTGTACGTCAAAATGCCTCATTCCGAGAACTCTTTCGGAAGCCTCACGAACATTGCAGAACGCTTCGGGCAAAAGGTCGTCAAGCGACTCGCCGTTTTTATAGCGCTGCTTAAATTCGTCTGTTTTTGCACGAAGCTCGGCGTCTGTATATTTGCGGTATTCGTCAGAGTGAACGTTTACTTTGTCGAGTATGGGATAAATTCGTTTAAGCTCACGTTCACTGTAAGTTCCGAATATTTTTTCAAAAATATTTTTCCCCATAAAGTTACTTCCTTTCGTGTTTAGTTGCCTGTGGGCGGGGTGCTGCCGTCATTCGGCATTTCCGCAGGCGCAGTTGATGTTTCCGCCTGAACGGGCGAAATTGGTTGGTCGTCTGTTTCGACTGCGTTTTGACTGCTTGCTTCCGCAGCGTTAAGCGGAGTATATTCAAGCTTCTCTCCGTTAAATGCACGCTCAAACTGCTCTCCGTCAAGCTTCTCAAGTTCAAGAAGGCAGGCAGATACGTTTTCAAGCTTTTCGTCGTTATCACGGAGAAGCTGAAGTGTTTCTTCATATGCTTTGTTGATTATTTCACGCACAAGGTCGTCAATCTCTGCGGCAACGGCTTCACTGTAATTTTTAGCCTGAGTCCACTCTTTGCCGAGGAACACCTCATCATTTGACGAGCCGTAGGCAATAGGACCGAAACGCTCACTCATACCGTAGCGCATAA
>CACZWA010000067.1 GCA_902784685.1 uncultured Ruminococcus sp. | reverse complement strand
ACAAAAGTAAGCACTGCGGCAAAAATCGGAATAAGCCAAAGCGGACCGAAAGAGTGAATATCTGGCGTTTCGGACAAATCCATACCGAGAAAATTAAAGTTTAACGGGTTTGTAAGCACGCCTTCCTTAATTTTTTCGGCAACAAGCTGGATTTCCTGTCGCATAGCGTTTTTGTTTTCAAAGGTTATGCCGTATTCGGCAAATTTATCTGCTTTCCAATGAAGAATATAGGTGTAAGGCTGCTGAATAATCCTGTAAAGCGCCCATATAATAGGAAGCTGAATAATAAGCGGCAGACAACCGCCGGCAGGATTAATGCCGTATTCCTTATATATTTTCATAGTTTCTTCGCTGAGTTTCTCTTTGTTGTTGGCATATTTTTTCTGCGCCTCGTCAAGCAAAGGTTTTACCTTCTGCATTTGAGCGGCAGATTTCTGCTGATTTAAGTTAAGCGGAAAAAGTATAGCTTTTGTAAGCAATGTGAAAATAATTATGGCAAGACCGTAGTTGTTTACCACATTATATATCATTTCCATAAGCCAACCAAGAGCGCTGTAAAGCACATCAAAAATTGAGCCCATTAGTTTTCACCTCGTTTTTGTGGTTTGGGCGGATAATCTATACCGCCGGGGCAAAACGGATTACAGCGGAGAAGCCTCCAAATTGTAAGCCCGGTTGCCTTAAAAAAGTTAAATCTTTCGTAGCACATAAGTGCATACTGCGAACAAGTGGGATAAAACCTGCATGATGAGCGCCTTTTCATAGGGGAAATAAAACGCCTGTAAAGCTTAATGAGTAAAATAAAAAGCCTGTTCATTCTTCGCTCACCTTAATATCGGTTTTTTTCAGAAGTTTTAAAAGAGAACTGCGCAGCTCGGGCATTTTTTTGTTGACAGCACATATTCGTGCGACAATAACAATATTATAGCCGCTCGGCAGTCTTTCTTCAATGCTGCGGTAAGCTTCTTTTATCCGCCTTCTTGTGCGGTTACGAATTACTGCTTTGCCGAGTTTTTTACTTACGGTTATACCGAGTCTGTTTACGGGTGCGTTGCTTTTTTGCACATAAAGGGCAAGGTCGTGGCAAACGGCGGTTTTGCCTTTTGCATACAGACGTCTAAAAAGAGTATTCCTTGTTATGGAAAGCGTTTTTTTCATAACAACCGTTCCTTTCGCACCCACGCCGAATTAAGCTAAGTAGAAAAAGCGGGTAAAACCCGCTCATCATACAAAAGCTTATGCAGATAAAACTTTTCTGCCTTTTAACCTTCTTCTGGCAAGGACTTTTCTGCCGTTTTTGGTAGCCATACGTTTTCTGAAGCCGTGTTCTTTGCTTCTCTGTCTTTTTTTGGGCTGGTATGTTCTTAACATAGTGACACCTCCTCGAATTTTTCAAAAACCTTTCGGTATTTTTTTAAGCTTAAGTTATTCTGCCATACAGCAAATCTGCACAGCAGAATAACATTACAATTATAACCGAAAAATGCAAATTTGTCAAGGTCTTTTATAAATTTTTTTGTAAAATATTTTTTCAGAAGGTAAATTTTATCTTTTTGAAAGCACGTCTTTTTCGTATGCACGCACGTCCTCAAGCCATTCAAGACCTACGCCTGCGTCTTTTTGCTGGCAGTAGTAATCCCATACAAGACTGAATGGAGCGGCCTTAAATTCCTGTGAAACAGCAAGTCTGCCGCTTACGTCGCCTTTTGCCTCAAGGTCTTTCATAAGCGAAACAGGCTGTAAAAGAGCTGCAAGAATTGCTTTTCTTGTGTTGCGAAGTCCGATTATCCAAGCTGATATGCGGTTGATTGAAGCGTCGAAGAAATCGGTTGCAATATATGTGTCCTGAAGCTTTCCGAGGCGAACAAGTTCATCCATAATAGCTCTTGTTTCGTCGTCAAAAGCAACAACATGGTCGGAATCCCAGCGAACAGGTCTTGAGACGTGAAGAAGAACGTGGTCAGAGAAGGTGTAAACCGAAGCAAGCTTTGCGGAAACAACTTCTGTCGGGTGATAGTGACCTGTATCAAGAGTAAGAATAATATGGTCGGAGTTTTTGCTCATTACATAGCCCATGCAAAATTCGTGCGAGCCTGCCGTGAAGCTTTCTGCGCCTATGCCGAAAACTTTGGACTCAATACCGTCCATAACGCCTTTTACATCCTCGGTAGCGGCAAAAATTTTGTCGTAACTGTCTTTAAGGCGAAGTCTCGGACCGATTGTGTCAATCGGAAATTCTTTGTCGCCGTCGGGTGTCCAGTGGTTTATTACACAAGTTTTACCTGTTTTTTTGTAAAAATATTCGCCTATTCTGCGGCAACGTATTCCATGTTCAATCCAAAATCTGCGGACATCTTCATCTGCTGCCGAAAGAGTACCGTTGTGGCTCTTTGGGTGTGAGAAATATGTCGGGTTAAAGTCAAGACCTATTCCACGTTCAACAGCCCAGTTTGCCCAGTTTTCAAAGTGTTTCGGCTCAATTTCGTTTCTGTCAACGAAGGTATCTGCTTCCATATAGCTTGCGTGTACATTTACCTTTTTTGTACCGGGGATATATTTCATGGCAAAATCAAGGTCAGCACGAAGCTCCTGAGGATTTCTTGCTTTGCCGGGGTAATTGCCGGTTGTCTGAATACCGCCCGTAAGACCGCCCTCCTTTTTCTCAAAACCGTTTACATCATCGCCCTGCCAGCAATGAATGGAGAGAGGTGTGCTGTCGCACAGTTCAATCATTTTATCAACATCAATTCCGTACTGTGCATAAAATTCTTTTGCTATTTCATAGCCTTTGTTTACATCATACATAATTATACCGCCTTTCATTTTGCTAATATATATTATAAATTATTTTTTTAAAAATGTACAGTCTTTTTTTAAATTTTTTTATACAGTAAAATAATCTTTTATTTTATTGTAGAGGGCAAGGTCAATTCCTTTAACAAACTGAAGCTCGTCCACACTTTCAAAGCCGCCGTACTCGTTGTAATGAGCAAGCATATTTGCGGCAATTTCGGGCGTTATGCCTTTAACCGTCATATAAGCGGCAGTATTGCCGCTGTTAAGATTAACAAGTGAGGGCGCAGTTTGATTTTGGGAAGGAGCGGCAGACGATTTTGCAGCCGATGATTTTGCGGAAGATGAGCTTTTATAAGACGACTTTGCGGCGGAAACCTTCAAGGCAGGCACTTTAACTTGGTCGCCGTCGTTTAGAATTTTCGCAATATTAACGCCTTCAGGGTCGGCGCTTTCCGTCATTCCGCCTGCAAGCTCAATGGCATCGGCCGCACGGGAGTTTTCGTCAAGCTCATAAAGACCGGGGTTTACAACCTCGCCTGTAACATAAACGGTTATTTTATTTGTTGTTTCGGTTTTTTCATCTTCGCTGTATTCTTCCGAAAAGCTCGAATAGTCGGAGTTGTTTTTAATCATATTGTTGTAAGAGAAGAAAATAACGATACAGAAAATAAGACAAACAGATATTTGAGAAAGGTGACTTTTTACCGGTTTAAAAATTTCCGAGAATTTTGCCGTTAAGCCGGGACGCTTGCCTTCGTCTGGTTTCTTCATGCTTATTCCCCTCAATCACAAAATTTACACCAATATTGTAACATATTTCGACAATAAAATCAAGTACTATATGGAAAATATTTGAAGGGGAAGGTAACAGCTGACATAATGAGCCAAAATCATATATATTTGAGCGTTTTTTACATTTACATACAAAAACAAAAGTGATACAATCGGTAAAAAGGAAAGGTTTGTATTACGGATAGAAAGTTTAAGAGTATAAAAATAAGAATATGAGAGAGGAAAATAAAATGGAAAAAATGCTTGGCGTTATGCTTGATTGTTCGAGAAATGCGGTTATGAAGCCCGAAAGAGTAAAAGAATTTGCGGCAATAATCAAAAAAATGGGCTATAATACACTTATGCTCTATACGGAAGATACATATGAGATTGACTCACAGCCGTTTTTCGGCTATATGAGGGGTAAATATCTTAAATCCGAGCTTGCGGATATTGACGCATATTGTAAAGAAATCGGAGTGGAGCTTGTGCCGTGCATACAGACGCTTGCTCATCTTAACTGTATGTTTAAATGGCAAGACATTTATGAAGAAATCAGAGATATTGACGATATACTTCTTGCGGAAAATGAAAAAACATATGAGCTGATAGACGATATGTTCAGAAATTTGTCCGAGTGTATTTCTTCAAGGAAAATACATATAGGTATGGACGAGGCATATATGGTGGGTCTCGGAAAATATCGTGCCATACGCGGCATAAAAGACCGTTTTGAAATAATAAACAAGCACCTTCACAGAGTTTGCGATATTGCGGAGAAATACGGCTATGAGCCGATGATATGGAGCGATATGTTTGTAAAGCTTTCACTTAATACGGAAAATAATTATGATGGCGGCGATATTTCAAATATAACGGAGAAAGCCGCTTTGCCCGAAAATATTTCACTTGTTTACTGGGATTACTATAATGAAAATGCCGAAAAGTACGAAGAAATGATGAAAATAAACAGAGCATTCGGCAGAAAAGTTTATTTTGCAGGCGGAGCATGGGCGTGGAAGGGCTTTGCACCTAATAATGAAGGCAGTATAAAGACTACGGACGCTGCCTATACGGGCTTTGAAAATGCTCCGACTGACGGTGAATTTATTACGGTCTGGGGTGACGACGGCGCCGAGTGTTCACCGTTTGCCGTTCTTCCTGCGCTTATGTACGCCGCCAAACGCTCCAAGGGCAAGGTCGATATGGATATTCTTAAAAAAGAATTTAAAGAAATTACCGGGGCGGATTTTGACAGTATTATGCTTCTTGATAAGGTAGACGAGGTGAAAGGTCATAACGAAATGACTTTGGGGCGTAATCCGAGTAAATATCTACTCTATAATGACCCGTTTATGGGGCTTGCGGATAATATATGTAAAAAAGAGGATAACGAATATTACGCACAGCTTGCCGTTAAAATTAAGGAAGCTGAAAAAAATGCCGGAGAGCTTGCGTATTTGTTTGCTTCTTATGAAAAGCTTTGCGAGGTGCTGGCGCATAAGGCAGACCTCGGTGTGAGAACAAGGGCGGCGTATAAAAACCACAATATGGCTGAGATTAAAGAGCTTGCGGAAGAATACGGAATAACAATTGATATAATCGAAGAGTTTGTTTCGGCTTTCAGAGACAGATGGTATAACGACGACAACCCTCACGGTTTTGACGTGCAGGAGCTGCGAATCGGCGGAATAGTAATGCGCCTTAGAAGCTGTAAAGAAAGGCTTGAAGCGTTTGCAGAAGGTAAAACCGAGTGCATACCCGAACTCGAAGAAGAAATTCTTGATTCATTGCCGAACCGCAACCACTGGTCAAGAATATCTACCCCCAACGTTGTTTCACATATATTTTAAAAGGATTTTTGATTTTTATGAAGTTGTATTTTGCGCCCCTTGAGGGTATAACCTCCTACACGTTCAGAAACACGCACGCCGCAATGTTCGGCGGTTGTGACGAATACTATGCGCCTTTTATAACTCCTTCAAACGATGAAAAAACAGGCAGAAAAATGCTTCGTGATATTCTGCCGGAGAATAACCGTTGCGGTAAGCTTGCGGTTCAGGTGCTTTCCCGTGATGCAGAGGCGGTTTTGAAGTTTGAAAAAATCATAGCGGAAATAGGCTATACTGAGATGAATATTAACCTCGGCTGTCCGTTTCAGACTGTTGTTAAAAAGGGCAGGGGAGCAGGGTTTTTGAAGGATACGGAATGTATCGAGCGGTTTTTTGATGAGCTTTTTGAAAAAACGGAGCTTAAAATTTCCGTAAAAACAAGAATCGGCTTTTCTTCTGCCGATGAATTTGATAGGCTTATTGAAATATATAATAAATATCCTTTTACGAGAGTTATTGTTCATCCGAGACTGCGCGAGGCTTTTTATAAGGGAGAGCCTGATATGGAGGCGTTTAAAAAAGCGGTGCGCACCTCGAAAAACAAGCTTTGCTATAACGGCGATATTGTTTCGGCGGACGGACTAAAAAAATTTTCCGAGGATTTTCCGCAGATTGATGAGGTTATGATAGGCAGAGGTGCAATTGCAAATCCTGCGCTGTTTCGTGAGATAAACGGCGGCGAGCGGCTAAAAACCGCCGAGCTGATTGAGTTTACCGAAAGACTGTCGGAAAACTACCTTGAGCTTTTCGGAACGGAAATATATGTGCTTCAGAAAATGAAAGAAATATGGATGTATATTATGAAAAATTTTCCGCAGGAAACGAAAATTCTTAAAGCAATAAAAAAAGCTTCAAAGCTTGACGATTTTAAAAAAGCGATATCGTTGCTTAAATAACAAAATCCCCTCGCTTGTGTTAAGGCGAGGGGATTTTATAGTTATATTTTTTCTACCATAGGGCAGGGAATCAACCCTTGCCGCAGATTGTTGCATCTCACTTCGGAAGGGGCAAGCCCCTTCCCTACGGTTGGTAATTTTTATTGTTTCTTGTCTATAATCTTTTTTAGAAGAAAAAATCGTATTATATA
>CACZWA010000066.1 GCA_902784685.1 uncultured Ruminococcus sp. | reverse complement strand
CCGCCGACACAGTTTTTCTTTGATTTTATATCTCCCTCGTTGCGGCATTTTCTAATAACCGCTCTTGTCTGATATATAAAATCGAGCGAGCGTTTGCCTTCCCTCACAACATCATCTTCGGGGTCGAAGTCGTACTCTATTGCAAGCGAGCCTGCAATGCCGCCTGCATTTATATCTCCGTCAACCGTTCCTTTATTTACGCAGTCCGCAACCTTGCCCGTTGTTTGAGCCTGAGTATCCTCCTCGGATATATCCATGGTAAAGTCGTCAAGGCTTTTTTCGGTGTTATCAAGTGCGCTGTCAATTACAGATGTCATACTGTCAAGCACTTTAAAAAGCTGAGTGTTTACAGCCGTAAGAGTGCCGCCAATGCCGCCGAGAGTGCCGCTTGCATAGTTATTAAGCGCTTCCAGAGAATCCGTTATGCCCGATATGTTTGCAGAAAGAGCGTCTTTTGTTTCGTGAATATTTCCGTCAAATTTTTCTATACTTATTATGGGTGATTTTGCAAACTCCTCCACTTCACTGTTTAACTCGTCAAACATATTTCCGAGCGAGCTTATAATATTTGTAATATCAGCGGTATTTTTCTTTATTTTCGTTCCTGCATCATCAAGCTTTAAATCCTTCACCGAAACATTAAGCGTACTCAAACTTGTTTCAAGGCGGTTTACGGCTTCTCTTAAATCTCTTGTTGCGTCTGCCGCATAGCCTGCGGCTGTCGAAAGCTTATCAAGACCGGAGGTTATATCTCCCGCATCAATAGCTTTAAGCGCCTCGTTAAGTTCGGTAAATGCCTGTGATATTTTTGCAAAGTCCGCACCCATGCTGCCTGTAATATTCTGCATTTCAGAATAACTCTTTGTAAGCGCCGCCGCAAGCGCCGCCAAGCCCTCATTGTAAGGAATACTGCCGTTTCTCATTCCTTCGGAAATTTTTGCATAACCTTCCGAAAGCTCACCGAGCGCACTCGAAATTTCAGCCACACCTGCGCCTATATCCGAAAGCGATTTTTTTACGTTTTCAAGCGCTTTTTGTGCTGAATTAACATCATCTATAAAGGATTTAAAATCCCTCATTGAGCTTCGCAGCATAGTGGCCGCACCGTTTAAATTTCTTGTCGCCTGTGAAAGCTTTTCGGCGGATTTTTTAAGCCCCGATGTATTTATTTCGCTCGAAAACGAATCCACAGCGCTGTTATAATCAGCCGCCGCTTTTTCCATATCCGCCGAAACATTGTTAATAATCTTTACGGTATCGTCGTCAATAAAGCCGTATTTGCCGATTGTGTCGGTCACTCCGTTTAAAAGCGCCGTAAGTCTTGCGCTTGTGTCGCTTATGCTATCCACATTTCTGTCAAGATTGCCGTTTACCAAGTCAATAAGCTCATTTGTAAGGTCTATTGCACTCCCCGTTTGCGACTTTATACCGCTTAACCTTGCGGAAACGCCGCTTCTCATAACGTCCGACTGCCCTATAAGTCCATCTATCATTTTTTCAAGTGTGTTAAGGTCATCACTGAGCGACAAAACCGAGCTTTCCGAATAATGCAAAATTGTAAACGGTTCAATTTGCCCCGCAATGCCGCCGACATCTTTTCTTCCGAAAATTTTTCCCAGATTTTCGCAATCCGACAAATATCCGTTCTGCCTTCCAGCAATGCCGCCTACGTTATAACCTACATGATTATATCCGACAGTTCCGCTGTTTTTACAGCTTTGTATAATTCCCGAAGAATATCCGACAATGCCGCCTATATCCGTTATTTCAACTGTATTTTCGGTTGAGATGATGTTTTCAAGGTCGATATTTTCAATATCGAAAGTTGTTTTCTCAACTCTTGTGTTTACCTTACTCTTATTTGTGCAGCTTGTTACCGTACCCGTGTTTTGACCTGCTATTCCGCCGACATAATGCTTTCCGTATATATTACCGTCGGATTCACATTCAGAAATAACACCGCTGTTTTGCCCGGCTATACCACCTACATAGCTAACCGCCATAACCTTTCCTTTAAAGGTGCAGTTAAGGATTTTTCCGTTATTAATTCCTGCAATTCCGCCGACTTTTGAGCCTGTTCCGCCCGGAGCAAGATTTACCTCTGCTTTGAGGTTTTTAACGGTTGCCCCTTCGGTTAGCGTCCTGAAAAGTCCTGTTTTTGAACCGTTTTTTTCAAATTTTATACCGCTTAATGTATTGCCTCTGCCGTCAAATGTACCGCCAAAAACAGGTACCGGCGAAAACTTTTTGAGCTTTAAGTCTTTGGTGAGTATTACTTCTTTGCCGACTGACCAGCTATCGAGCGAGCAATTTTTTACAAAAGCATTAAAATCTTTTTCTGAATTTATATATACCGTGTTTCCGTCTGCCACGGTGCAAAGCGGTAAAACAAACATAAAAAATATTGTTACAATAGATATTATTCTCCTAATTTTTCCTTTTTTCACGCTTTACACCTCCTCTATGCTATCGCTTTCGTCAAGCGGCGGCGTTTCTTCATCATTTAACATTGTTACGTTATCGGCTCTCACAACCGCATTTATATCGCCTCTCACAAGACCTCTTATATCCGCATCAACAAAACCCGAAATTCTTCCTCTTACACGTCCGTTTACCATCATTCTGCCTGTTGAAGCAGTTATAATATCGGGCTTCTTTATTTCATATGCCGTTTTCTCAATTATGTTGTTTCCTATAACCAAAATCTGCGGCAAAACGCCCATAACAAGGATAATCGAAAGAACAGTTCCTCTGCCCAGGCTTTCGCCTATTGCCATAATTGCTCCGTTTGTTGTTATATAGGCTATAAGCGTACCTGCGGCGGCAAGAATAACACCTGAGGTTATAATGGTCGGAAAAGCCGCATTAAGCGTTTCTATTATTGCGTCTTTAAGCTTCATTTTCTGTTTAAGCTCGGAAAATCTGCTCGAAATAACAATTGCATAGTCGATATTTGCGCCCATCTGTATGGAGCTTACTATAAGATAGCCCAAAAAATGTTGCTTTTGCTGAAGAATAACAGGGAACGAGAAGTTTATCCAGATACTTCCCTGAATTACCGCAATAAGCAGTATCGGAAGCCCTGCCGACTTAAAGGTAAAGAACAGTACAATTATAACGAACAGCGCCGAAAGTATGCTGATTAAAATGTTATCCCTTGAAAATGACTTAGACAGGTCGTAGTCACTTGTACTGTTGCCGACAATATATGCGTTTTCGGGATAATACTCTGCAATAACGCCGTGCATTGTATCGAGAAATGCAAAGGTTTCTTCGCCTTCTTCGGGCAGAGTGATATACACAAGCATTCTGCTGTATTTATCACTTTCGAGCTGTTTTCTGCCTTCGTCAATTTTATCGTATATATCATCAATATCGTCTTTTGTCTCATCGTCAAGCGGAATGTATCCTTCATCAACCTCTTTATGAAGAAAGGTCAACATATCTATAAGCGGCACGCTGTACGACTCAAAATTACTGATAATTTTTCCGTAATCCTCACCGTCAACGGCATATGCGGCATAAAGCGCCTGCGCAAGGCTGTAATCTATTTCGGTAAGCTCTCCGAACTCCCTCGGCGTAAGCGCTTCGGTCAGCATATAGCCGTCCATTGCCTCGGTATTTGAAAGCCCGACTGTTTCCTCAACCTCATCAAATTCTTCGAGCCTTGAAAGCAGTTTTGCCTCTTTTTCATATTCGCCGCTCGGCACAACAACAGCAAGAAGTGTTTTCTGTCTGAAGGTTTCCCTTATCTTCTCGTCGGCTATCTGTCTCTCGCTCTGTTTATGCGTTACAATATCCTTATCACTGTATGCATAAGGGCAGTTACCCGAAACAAAAAATGCCGCAATCATAACTACAAGAAATATCGGAGGAATAACATAGCGGCTCTTATAATCAGCTTTTCCGATAAAACTTATAGACGGTACAAGGTTTTTATGCTTCGTTTTCTCCATAAGATTTCCGAAAAGCATAATTAAGCCCGGCATTAGCGTAAACACGCTGAACAGGCTGAAAAAGATTGCTTTAATAAGCACAAAGGCAAGGTCTCTGCCTATGCCGAACTCCATAGTTATAAGCGCCGCAAGTCCCGAAATCGTTGTTAAACTGCTTGAAGATATTTCGGGAATGGCTTTGCTGAGTGCCTTTATAGTTGCCTCACGTCTGTCTAAATGTTCCCTTTCCTCGGTGTACCTATGGCAAAGAATAATTGCATAGTCAATTGCAAGCGCCAGCTGTAAAATAACCGCAACCGAGTTTGAAACATATGAAATTGTTCCAAGAATATAATTTGTGCCTTTGTTAAGCAATGCGGCGACACCGAAGGTAATCATCAAAACAGGCACTTCCGCATACGACTTTGAGGTAAAAGTGAGCCCTGCTATTATTATAATCACCGCAATAACTATAATTACGTTCATTTCTCCCTGAAGCTCTTTACTGGAATCGTAGCCGACATCGGAGGAAACATATACGTCGTACCTTGATAAAAGCTCCTTAATTTTATCAAGTGCGTTTTCGCTTATTTCCTCGTTGCTTTCGCCTTCAAAAGTCACTTTAAAAAGTGCCGAGCTCCCTTTAAAATATTCGTCGGTGTTCTCAAATTTTACTTCGGACACTCCATCAATATTTTCGATTTTCTCCGCAAGCTCCTCCGCCTTTTTAAGCGACACATTCGACACCATAATTTCGGCGTTTCCGTAGGTTACGAACTCCTTTTCCATAAGGTCAATTCCCTGCCTTGTTTCGGTATCCTCCGGCAGATATTTTGTAATATCGTCTTCAACCTCTACCCAGCCGCTTGATATTATACTGAACACACACGCAGCTACGAAAAAAACAAAAAAGAAATTTCGCTTATCTACTATAAAGGCGGCAACCTTCTCCATAAACGTAAGCTCAGACTGCTCCATATTTTTACTCATAACTTTCTCCCCTATATATTTCCTGAGTTTTTCCGCCTATTGCGGAATTTATCGTTGAATGAAGTACATTCGTAAGACAGGCGGTAATTTCTTCTTTTGTAAAGCTCTGCATTTCTCCCTTTATCCAGCTTATTACAGTTCCCGTCACCGCTTCAGTATAATACACGGATAAAAACCTTCTGTACTGACCGGAAACATTGATTTTTTCTTTCTCGGATATGTTTTGAATAAATCCCTCTATATATTTATAAAAGTCGTTTACTATTATGCGTTTCAGCTGTTCATAGCCAATAGATTCAAAGGCAGATTTAAGCGCCGCCTTATTCTCGCAAGAATAATCTACAATAAACTTTACCGCCTCTGCATAACTCAGACTCTTTTCCGCACTTTTTAAAACTTCTATGGTTTCGTTCTCAAAGGTCCATTTAAGTAGGTCATAGATATCTGTAAAATGGTAGTAAAATGTTTTTCTGTTATAGCCGCAGTCCTCCGCAAGCTCGCTTACCGTTATTTTTGAAAGCGGTTCATGCTCAAGTCTTGTTTTGAGGGCATTGCCGAGCTTTTGTTTTGTCGAAAAAACTCTGTCTTTATGTTTCATCTCTTTTCCCTCTTTCGGTATGCAATAATAAAAATGTTACACATTTTATTATACAACTGTCCAAAGAAAAAATCAACGGACAATTACGGACATTTGTCCTATAAATTGATCATACCACATATGATTTCAATTGTTGACTAAATAAAAAAAATATGGTATATTAATAACAAATATTTAATTTTATTTTAATGTTTCTGAGTTACAATGAAAATATAAAAACGGATTGGACGTGAAAAAATGCGACTTCTTATTGCAGAGGACGAAAAAGCTCTTAACAACGTTATTGCCAAAAGACTTACCGCCGAAGGTTACAGCGTAGATTCGACGGCGAGGAGGCGCTCAGTTTTATTGAAATGGGCGAATACGACGCCGTTATTCTCGACATAATGATGCCAATTCTCGACGGACTAAGCGTACTTAAAACAATGCGCTCCGAAAAAAATTCCACACCTGTGCTTTTGCTCACCGCAAAGGACAGCATAGACGACAGGGTAACAGGACTTGACGCAGGTGCGCAGGACTACCTTATAAAGCCGTTTGCCTTTGAGGAGCTTCTTGCAAGAATAAGGGCGATGACGAGAAAAACCGCAGGAAATACAACAAATATCTTTGAAATTGAGGATCTTGTGCTTGACATAAACTCTCACACGGTTACAAGGGGCGGCAAAAACATTACGCTTTCGGCAAAGGAATTTGATATACTCGAATATATGATACGAAATAAAGGTATTGTTCTTTCAAGGGAAAAAATTGAAAATCACGTCTGGAACTTTGACTACTGCGGAGGAACAAATGTGGTTGACGTGTACATAAGGTATCTCCGCAAAAAAATTGATGATGATTTTGATGTTAAACTTATTGAAACAGTCCGTGGAAAAGGCTATGTACTGCGTGTCGGAGGCGAACAAAATTGAAAAAGACAAAAATCTCACTAAAACTTAAAATTACTCTTTGGTATATGCTATTTATGCTTATTTTTTCATCTGTTATACTTGCGGCAACCTCCTCTTTTGCAAACGCCATGCTTCAAAGAGACATTTCAAGACGCATAAGCGGCACTGTTACAGAATATTCAAGAATGCTCAATTCTCCTATGGGAAATGATATTTTCCCCGGCTTCCGCTTTTACGACCACGGCGTTCATATGGCGGTTTATAACAGCAGCGGCGAGCTTGTCGGAGGGCAAATTCCTTTTGGCATAGAAGGCAGTCTGCCCGATTTTAAAGCGGAGTCTTTAAGAAACATAACCTATGACGGTAACAAATACTATATTTATGATATTGAGGTTCCGCTTAAAAATTCAACGGAAAAATACAAGCTTCGAGGTATTGCCTCGTTGGGCGACGAAAGCTACGCTCTTTCCTCCGCCGCAAAGGTAAATATTCTGCTTACCTTTGTACTCACGCTTATTGCTTCTCTCGGCGGATATTTTATACTTGACCGCGCTTTTGTTCCGGTTAATAAAATCAGCACGGCGGCAAAAGAAATAAGCGAAAGCTCCGACCTTTCAAGGCGAATAAACCTCGGCAAAGGAAACGATGAAATTGCCGCTCTTGCAAATACGTTTGACGAAATGCTTGAAAAACTTGAACATACCTTTGAAAACGAAAAGCAGTTTACGTCCGACGCTTCGCACGAGCTTCGTACTCCCGTGGCGGTAATTCTTTCGGAATGTGAGTATATGACAGACTGTGCAGACAATGTGGAAGATTTAAAGCAGTCTGCCGAATCCGTAAAAAATCAGGCAGAAAAAATGTCGAAACTTATTTCGGAGCTTTTAACAATATCCCGAATGGATAAAAACACGATTAAGCTCTCCCCCGAAGAAACCGATATAAGCGAGCTTGCCAGCTTTGTGTGCAGCGAACAGGAAGAAATAGAGGGCGGCGGCATAACGCTTAAAACCGAGATAAAGCCCGGTATAACCGCCGATGTAGACAGGCTTATGATAACAAGACTTTTTGTAAACCTGATATCAAACGCCTATCACTATAACAAAGAAAACGGCACCGTTACCGTTTCGCTTGATGAAACCGATACCGACGTGATTTTTTCCGTAACGGACAGCGGAATAGGCATATCAAAAGAGGATATCCCGAAAATCTGGGAGCGTTTTTACCAGGTTGACCGTGCAAGAACCTCAAAAGATAACGGCAGTATGGGGCTTGGGCTTTCAATGGTTAAATGGATTGCCGAAGCTCACGGCGGAAACGTAACCGTTACGAGCGAGCTTGGCGAAGGAAGCACGTTCACATTTACTTTTCCGAAACATTATATCGCATAGGCTATAACATTACTCCTCATAGCATACAATGAGAGGGTGCTGATTAAAGCACCCTCTCATTTTGTACAATATATCTTTAACCCTGTATAACTACCATTGAAGCCTCGTAGCTTCCTGCCTTGACAGTACCGAATACCGTTACCGGTGTTCCCTCTGTAACCGAGCGGAGAGCAACACTCTTGCCCGAAGCGTCATTTATTGAAGCCTTCGATACAAAGATAAGCTCTGTCGATTCTCTGAGTTTAATATAACCGTATGCTGTATTTACATACTCAACAATGCCCGAAACAGTAGCACTGCTGCCTTCGTCCGCACCGTTTGCAAAGGACGAAACGATATTTATTTCCGTAACTGTTGAAGCGTCAATCGAAAGCTTGAGTTTGTCACCGACTCTCAAATCGTAGAATGACTTTGTAACATCATTCTTTGTTATTTTAGGACTTTTAACTATTGCATACTCGTATGCGTTACCCGACGCATCTGTCACGGTGATTGAAGGTGTTGCCGAAATTGTCAGCGCCGTAAGGCTGCCTTCAACACTTGCTGTTTTGCTTGTAGCAACAATATTTGAAATTACGCCGTAATTTGTTGTAAGCGTAACTGTATCTCCGACAAGTACATCTTCAACTGTTGCGGTTTTGCGGTTTCTCATAACCGTTACATTTTCGGCAAGCTCAAATTTAACGTTTGAACCGCCTGTAAGAACAGTCATGCTGTACGAAGGAAGAAGCTCAATATTTACAACCTTACCTTCTACCGTACCTGTTTTTGATTCAGCAACAATAGAATTTACAGCACCCGATTTAACTGTAAGAACAACATAATCATCTTTTGCAAGATCGGTAACAGTTATTGTTTTGTCATCTTTCTTTACTCCGTAAGTAAGAGCAAGCGCATAAGTTGATGTAAGCCCTGTTGTCGGGTCTGTTATAACTATTCCGTTTGTATCTTTATCAATCTTTTCAAGTTTTTTAAACCTTCCGTTTACAACAGCATCATAGTCGGGCGAAATTGTTTCAACTGCCGCAACAATATCTTTGCTTGTTGTTATTCTGACTACGCTTCCCGCAAGAAGTGCTTCGGGATCTGCATCTGCGCCGTCAAGCTTAACCGGAACGCCGTCGGGGATCTCAAATTCCTGTTCGGAGCCGTCGCCAGCAGTTATAATAATACTGTTTGTAGCCGAATTGTAGAATTTTACTTTACCGTCTGTATATGTATAGCCGAGCGAAGGAATAATTCTGCTGAGCATAACCGTTATCTGCGCTCTTGTTACAGTTCCTTCGGGGTCAAAGCTTCCGTCACCCATACCAAGCATTATACCGTTCTCGGAAACATATTTTATGTACGGCGCCATTGTTGAATTGATTTTTGCAATATCCGTAAACGAAAGCTGTGTTGCCGAGCCTGTGAGAGCCGCATTGCCGCTTGCGATTTTTGCAAGGAACTCTGCCGCCTCATAACGTTTAAGCGGAGTGTTTACCACACCGTCAGCCGCATATGTAAGGAAGTTTTTCTCCGAAAGTATTCCTTTATAGATAAGATACGAAATCTCGCCCGTATAAGGAGTTGCAAGAGAAGAAACTACACTTTCGTACTGTTTTTTTGCATATTCAACATATTCTTCATTTCCGTTTGCCGTATAGCCCGCAACTCTTGAGAAAAGAACCATTGCTTCGCCCTTTGTTACGCTGTTTCCCGGACGGAAAGTATTATCGCTGTATCCTCTTATAATTCCAAACTCAACCATATCGTCTACCGCACCGCGCGCCCAGTCCCAGCTTGAATCCGTCATATCCGGAAACGAAGCAAGCGCCGGGAAAGCCGATAGCAGAGTAACGGCGAGTACAAGAAAAGCAAGTATTTTTTTCTTCATAGTGTAAAAATCCTCCTTAAAAAAATCTTTTATACTTATATAATAACATAACTTTTGTGCTATTGCAATAGTTTTTTTAATATTTTTTATTATTTTTATGTTACAAATTATACCAAAATAAAACCTGTCCAATTATATATGAAAGCCGAAGAATTATTACTCTTCGGCTTTACTTTGTCAATTCAATTACTATCTTACTCAACACTACAAGCTGTTCTTGATTGAGCTTATTTTCCCACTGATTATTTTTTATACGATACGAATCAATCAGTTCCTGAACAGTTTCAATTTGGGTTTCAGATAAACCATGCGTAAATAATGTTCCTTGATGTTGCATTCCATACAGAGTATCCATAGAAACACTAAAAATACTTGCTATTGAACGCAATGTTTCAAACGGTGGCATTGATATATTTGATTCATATTTGCTAACTGTACCTTCCGATACTTTAAGTTTTTCAGCAAGCTGTTTTTGCGTTAATTTACGCTCGATACGCAATTTTCTTATTAATGCTCCCAAATCATAACACAAGATACATCATCTCCTATAATCTTCGTTATACGAAAATTATACCCCAAATCACTTGCATTTAATGAATTATTGTGATATAATACTTTCGTTATATGCAAGTATTTTGATTATTTTTTTCGCAAAAAGCAAGTTTACGGAGGTGCTTTATGACAAACTTTAATATACCATACGAAACAGAACGAGAAGGGCAAATTGAATTTTTTAATAATTATAATATTCCCTACGAAAACGATGACTCTGTGCTGGTTGATAATACGGATGGCGTATATAACGGCAATATATTTGAATTTAAACTGAATATCGGCAATCTAAATAAAGTGTTGTATCAAGCAGTCAAGTATCTTTCAAAAATGCGTATTAAAGGTGAATCCGTTCCGGCAACAATTTTGCTCATTGACCTCAATGCAACTACTGTTTATGTTTATAAATCAAAAGACTATTTTGATGAAATTCATAAAGTCTATATAGGCGCAGCTTCAAAAAATAACGATAGTTTTGTTGCAAAATCTTACGTTGCACAGTATAATTATAGTGATAGTTCGCAATCCGCCGAAATAAAAAAACTTTTGACTGGTAAAAAAACATATCCCGATGAAATGTATATGCCTATAAATATTGACGAAAACTGTATTGTCGGTTGGGGTATGCGGTATTATTGTGAAAAGCCGCAAGCAAGCAAGGGTGATTTCCTGGGTGACGATACCGGCACCGCTGTGAAAATCATTGGTGAGATTCGTAAGCCAAGACATTTTAAAGGACTAATAAACCCATATAAGGGCAAATCTAATGAAAAATTTAAGTATTTGATGGGGCGCCTGAATGATCGTCTATCAAAAAAATCCCTTGGGGCTTTCTACACACCTATTCCATATGCAAAAAAAGCAGCAGAATTAGTAAAAATAGCTGTTGAGCGTGTTCCAAATGGGAATGATTACATAATTCTTGATAGGTGTGCCGGCACTGGGAATTTAGAGACTGCTCTTATCGGCTTAACAGATGCCAACGGAGATGCATTAATTGAACACTGTGTTATAAGCACATACGAATATTATGAATATAAGGTTCTTTCAGAGCGTATTGGTGATAAGGTCAGAGATATTATTCCTCCTACCGAAGCAAATGTTATATATGAGAACGGCAAAGTTTCAAATGCAGATGCCATGAGCAAAGATTTTATTGATAACCCGATTATAAAAAAATATATTGCTGATCCGAAATGTACAATTATACTTTTTGAAAATCCACCATATGATGATACTTCTTCAATCAGACAAGTCTATGACTCTGCCGGACATAAACATATAACAAATAATAAAGATTCATTTGTTTTTGCACAAATGAGTAATGTTAAGGATTCATTTAAAAATAAAAACATAAGTACTGTTCGTGATTTTGCGAATAGATTTATATGGAGTGGTTATAGATATTATTTACGTCAAAAATTTGATAGTTATATATTATTTTCTCCTGTTAAATATTTCAAATCACTGGAAATTTTTAGATATCCAGAGCGTAGATTTATTAAAGGCTTTCTATTTAACCGTAAATATTTTGATGCAAGCCCATCAAGCATTGGGTGCATATTATGGAGCTATGAACAGGGTAAAGAACAAGGCTTTCATGTTCCTGTTTATGATATAGAAAATAATAACCTACTTTATATAAAAACAATGGAGATAAAAAAAGTAAATACAACGCTATCTTCAAGCAACACAAAATATACTGGTAATACTCTAATTACAGATTGTTGCGATAGTCAAGGACATATTTTATTTAACAAAAAAGCCAGTACTATATTATATGGCGATAACGAAGTTATCGGATACTTTTGTCCTGTATCTGCAAGTTTCAATATAGGTCGACTACCATATTTCAACGGTCGTGGAAATTATATATTAAAATCTAATTACTTAAACATTCTTCCTCTGTTTACAGCAAAAGTCTATCCATTTGATAAGTGGTATGAAAAAGGCAGTATTTTTATCACTTACGACGGTGGAAACATTTACACAAAAGATTTAGCTTTTATAAAATCATGCTTAATTTACACATGCTTATCTACTCAAAATAAATGTTTATCTTTTTACGGTTCCAATGAAAAATATTATCGGAACGAGCTTTGTTTTGACAATAGTAGGCATGAACTTCCTTTGGCTCTTAAAGATCTTAATATTTTTTCTATAACCAAAGGAACGGAGCTTGATGACAACGAAAGGAATTTA
>CACZWA010000065.1:907-7521 GCA_902784685.1 uncultured Ruminococcus sp. | reverse complement strand
TCTTTTACTGTATTTTTAAAATTTTAAGCTTAAATTATTTTACAAGCTCTGCCGTATCTTTGGCAATCATAAGCTCCTCGTTTGTGGGAATTACAAGAATTTTCGTCTTTGAGTCTGCCGCAGTTACGTCAACTGTACCTCTAACCTTATTCTTTTCGGTATCCATCTTAATACCCATAAATTCCATTCCCTTTACTACGCCTTCACGAACTTCGGGCGAATTTTCACCGACGCCTGCGGTAAATACGATTGCGTCAACGCCGCCGAGTGCCGCCGCATAAGAAGCCACATAAGCCTTTGTCTGATACATAAACATATCAAGCGCAAGTCTTGCTCTTTCGTTGCCCTCTGCCGCCGCTTTATCAAGGTCACGGAAGTCACTGCTTACGCCGGATATTCCTGCAACGCCCGACTTTTTGTTCATTATATTATTTATATCGTCAGCGCTTAAATTATATTTGTTCATAAGAACCGGAATAATAGCCGGGTCAATGCATCCGCAGCGTGTACCCATAAGCATACCTGCAAGCGGAGTGAAGCCCATTGAAGTATCTATGCACTTGCCGCCCTTTACAGCCGCAACAGACGAGCCGTTTCCGAGATGAACGGTTATTATATTAAGCTCCGTTACCTTCTTGCCGAGAACTTTTGCGGCTTCGGCAGATACAAAGCGGTGAGATGTGCCGTGAAAACCGTAACGGCGGATTTTGTCTTTCTCGTAATATTCATAGGGAAGTCCGTACATAAACGCTTCTTTCGGCATTGTCTGGTGGAATGCCGTATCAAAAACAGCAACCTGCGGAATATCCTTTCCCATTGCCTGTTCTATTGCGTTAATTCCGATAAGGTTGGCAGGGTTATGAAGCGGAGCAAATTCCGAACAATCTTCAATAGCCTTTTTAACTTCTTCGGTTATAAGAGTTGACTTGCTGAATGTTTCTCCGCCATGCACAACTCTGTGACCGACAGCCGAAATTTCCGAAAGAGATGAAATAACTCCGTGCTTGCCGTCTGTAAGAGCGTCAAGAACCATTTTTATGGCGTCTGTATGGTTTTCCATCGGCTTTTCAATTTTAACTTCAAGGTCTTTAGCCGGATTTTTGTGAGTGAGCTTTGAGCCTTCAATGCCTATTCTCTCGCAAAGTCCCTTTGCCATAACCTTTTCGGTTTCCATATCTATAAGCTGATATTTAAGTGATGAGCTTCCTGCGTTAATAACAAAAATTTTCATTTTTATGTTTCCTTTCTGTCTTAATTTTTTGCCTGTGCCTGAACAGCCGTTATAGCAACAACGCCGACAATATCTTCAGCCGAGCAACCTCTTGAAAGGTCGTTTATCGGCATTGCTATGCCCTGCGTAATAGGTCCGTAAGCTTCTGCGCCTGCAAGTCTTTGAGCGTTTTTATAGTTTGTGTTACCTGCGTCAAGGTCAGGGAATACAAGTACATTTGCTTTACCTGCAACGGGGCTTCCCGGCGCTTTTGAAGCGGCAACCGACGGAACAATTGCGGCATCAAACTGTAACTCGCCGTCAACGGTAAGTTCGGGATATGTTTCCTGTGCAATTTTTGTAGCCTCAACCACTTTATCAACATCGGGGTGCTTTGCGCTGCCCTTCGTTGAGTGCGAAAGCATTGCAACATAAGCTTTTTCGCCCACAAGAAGCTCAAAAGATTCTGCCGAGCAAGAAGCTATTGCTGCAAGCTCTTCGGGGTTGGGGTTCTGAACAAGTCCGCTGTCCGCAAAAACGAAAACGCCGTCACTGCCGTATTTGCAGTTTGGAACAACCATAAGGAAGAAAGCAGATACAAGTTTTACTCCCGGTTTTGTTTTGATAATCTGAAGGCTGGGGCGAAGTGTGTTTGCAGTTGAATGGCAAGCTCCCGAAACAACGCCGTCTGCATCGCCTGCTTTTACCATAAGGCAAGCGTAATACATATAGTCTCCGAGTGCTGTCTTTTTGGCTTCTTCGTATGTAAGCCCCTTAGACTTTCTGAGTTCAACAAAAAGATTAAGATATTCGTCGGTTTTTTCGTAAGTAAACGGGTTTATTATTTTTGCTCCCGAAATATCAAGACCTTTGCTGTTTTCCTCAATTTCTTCGGGTGTGCCGATAATGATAAGGTTTGCAATATCCTCTTTAAGAATAGTTTCGGCAGCCTCAAAAGTTCTTCTGTCCATAGACTCCGGCAAGACTATTGTTTTTTTGTCCTGTCTTGCACGCTCTTTTGTTTTCTCTAAAAATGTACTCACTTTAATTTCCTCCGTTTATAATAAATTTTTATTTATAACAAAAAACATATATATTATATAACAAATCTTTCCTTTTTACAAGGGTTTTTTGCAATTTTTTAAAAAACATAATGATATTTTTTTACAGGGATTGCAAAATTACGAAAAATATGGTATAATAAAATCAACCATTATAATATATTGATTAGCTCATTTTAAAAACAGACCGAAAGAAATGTGATTTCATGATAATTTTAGGAATAGACCCCGGTATAGCAATTGTGGGCTACGGCGTTATTGAGCATATCGGAAACAGGTACAAAACCATTGCATACGACTCAATTTTAACTCCTGCTCATACGCCCGACCAGGACAGGCTTAAAAGTATTTATACACAGCTCAGGCAGATAATTTACGATTATAAGCCCGAAGTATGCGCAATAGAAAAGCTCTACTACAACAACAATGCAAAAACCGTAATTCAGGTAGCGCAGGGGCGAGGCGTTGCAATACTCGCCGCCGCAAACGAAGGACTTAAAGTTTATGAATATACTCCCCTGCAAATAAAGCAGTCTCTAACAGGTTACGGCAGGGCGGATAAAAAGCAAATGCAGCAAATGACAAAAATGATTCTCGGACTTGACAAAGTGCCGAAACCCGACGATACCGCCGACGCTCTGGCTGTTGCGATATGTCACAGTCATTATGCGGCTTACAATATGCTAAACGAACGTTTGGAGGAACTGAAATGATTTCTTATATAAAAGGTACTGTGGAATATGCCGCCGCAGATTTTGCCGTTATAGAATGCGGAGGAATAGGCTACAAAGTGCGTATGCCTCTTACCCAGCTTACGGCGCTTCCGCATATAGGCTCACAGGCAAAGGTTTATACTTATATGTACATAAGAGAAGATATTTTGGACCTTTACGGTTTTATGAGCGAAGAAGCCCTTAAAACCTTTGAACTGCTTATATCTGTAAACGGTGTTGGTCCAAAAGCAGGGCTTTCCATTCTTTCGGCATATTCGGCTCAGGAGCTTACCGCTCTCATAACCTCAGGCGACCACAAAGCAATTGCAAAATCGCAGGGCATAGGCGCAAAAACCGCTCAAAGAATTGTACTTGAACTCAAAGACAAAGTAGGTAAAGCGGGCGGCGACGCCATGCAAACCGCCGAAAGCCCGGCGGCGGCTTCAAACGCATTTAACGAGGCGCTAAGCGCTCTTGTCGCTCTCGGATATTCGTACAACGAAAGCAAAGCCGCTCTCAGCGGCGCAAAGGGCGAAACCACCGAGGAGCTTATAAAATACGGCTTAAAGCAGTTGGCGTTATAGTCCCATTCTTTATTTGAATTACACTTTACAAACATTGAAAGGAATACAACAATGGACGATACAAGAAGCGTAAGCGGAAGCTTTATAAACGAGGACAGCGAAATTGAATTTTCGCTCAGACCCAGAAGACTAAGCGAATATATCGGTCAGGAAAAAGCAAAGGAGCAAATGGGTATTTTCATCGAAGCGGCAAGAAAACGAGGCGAGTCGCTCGACCATGTACTGCTTTACGGACCTCCGGGGCTTGGCAAAACCACGCTTGCAGGAATAATTGCAAATGAAATGGGCGTTAATATAAAAATCACTTCCGGCCCGGCAATTGAAAAATCGGGCGACCTTGCGGCAATCCTTACAAACCTTGCCGCAAACGACGTTCTTTTTATTGACGAAATTCACAGGCTCAGCCGTAGTGTTGAAGAAGTGCTTTATTCCGCCATGGAGGACTATGCCCTTGATATTATAATAGGCAAAGGCCCTGCTGCACGTTCAATAAGGCTTGACCTTCAGCCCTTCACACTTATTGGCGCAACCACAAGAGCAGGTATGCTCTCTCCCCCGCTCCGTGACCGTTTCGGCGTTATATCGAGGCTTGAGCTTTACAGTGCGGAGGAGCTTTCTATGATAGTAAAGCGCTCGGCAGGCATACTCGGCATAAAAATCGACAACGCAGGCGCAAAAGAAATTGCTTCACGTTCAAGAGGTACGCCGAGAATTGCCAACAGGCTTTTAAAACGTGTGCGTGACTATGCGCAAATACGCGCCGAAGGCGAAATAACCGAAGAAACCGCAAACGACGCGCTTAATATGTACGAAATAGATAAGCTCGGGCTTGACAACCTCGACAAACGTATGATACTTTCGATAATACAAAATTTTGGCGGCGGTCCTGTGGGGCTTGATACGCTTGCCGCAACAATCGGCGAAGAAGCGAATACAATTGAGGACGTTTACGAGCCGTATCTTTTACAGCTCGGTTTTATAAACCGCACGCCGAGAGGCAGAATGGCAACACAAAGCGCTTATGAACATTTTAATATTCCCTTTTTGGGATAAAAAATAGGAGATAATTTTATGAAAATCACATGGCTCGGACAAGCAGGTTTACTTTTTGAAACAGACAATTTAAAAATAATGATTGACCCGTATCTTTCGGACAGTTGCGGCAAAACCAATCCGGCATGCAAACGCCGCACTCCTGTTGACGAAAGATTTTTGGAAACCAACCCCGATGTTATAATCTGTACGCACAATCATCTTGACCATACCGATCCCGAAACTCTTGCGGTATTGCTTAAAAGCGAAAAAAGCATAACAGTTCTTGCTCCGCAAGCGGCTTGGGCAGAGGTAAGAAAATTCGGTGGAAATCACAATTATGTGCAGTTTAACCGCCATACGGAGTTTACTGTCGGAAACGTTCTATTCAGAGCCGTTAAGGCGGAACACTCGGATATTCAACCCATAGGTGTTATAATCGAAGCGGAGAACAAAAAATATTATGTGACGGGAGATACTCTATATAATACGGATATTTTTGACGATATTCCAAACGACATATACGCCGTTTTTCTTCCTGTGAACGGTCTCGGAAACAATATGAATATGACCGATGCTGTGCGTTTTTGCGAAAGAATAAACCCAACATTTGCCGTGCCTATGCACTGCGGACTTTTTGATAACCTTAATATGCACGATTTTGCTTATTCAAAAGCGGTTGTGCCTAAATTTTTTGAAGAAATAAAGCTGTAAAGGAGCTTACATTATGCGAATTTTACATACCTCCGACTGGCATTTCGGCAGAAATCTGGAGTTCTTTTCCAGACAGGCGGAACAGGAAAAATTTTCGGACGAACTTATAAAAATTGCAAAAGACGAAAAAGCAGACCTTGCCGTTATAGCAGGTGATATTTTCGACACGGCAAATCCTCCCGTATGGGCAGAAAAGCTTTATTACGATACACTTAAAAAGCTTACTGACGAAGGCGTGGGCGTGCTTGTTATATCGGGCAACCACGACAGCCCGCAGGGGCTTTGCAGTGCTGAAAGCCTTGCCGGCTCAAATGGAATAATCATGTGCGAATATCCTTCAACCAAAGTTCGTGAAGGCAGTTACGGAAACATTTTAACCGTTGAAGAAAGCGGCGAAGGATGGATGAGAATCAGGCTTAACGGCGGCGAAAAAGCGGTTATTGCCGCTCTGCCGTATCCTTCCGAAAGCCGCATTGCAAAGCTTGTTAATTTTGTTTCGGGCGATGACGAAATAAAGGCAAGCTATAACGAGAGAATTAAAAAAATAACTTACTCGCTTGCGGAGCATTTTAAGCCCGACTGCGCAAATATTTTTGTTTCGCATATATACATAAACGGCGGCAAGCCTTCGGATTCAGAGCGTAATTTTCAGCTTGGCGGAGCTTACGCCCTTAATGCGGATATAATTCCGCCAGAATGTGACTGTGCGCTTCTTGGTCACCTTCACAGACCGCAGAAAGTCGGCGGCGCTATGTGCCCTGCCTATTACAGCGGATCTCCCCTTGCTTACAGTTTTTCCGAGGCAGGTTACACAAAGTCGGTTTATATTTATGACATAAAAAATCATAAAGCGGATATAAAAGCTGTAAGCCTCACCTGCGGACGCACTCTCATAAGTACGCAGGTAAACGGCGCGCCGGAAGCAATAGCATGGTGCGAGGCTCACGGCGGAGAAGATATTCTTGCCGAACTAAAAATCGTTTCGGATGTGCCGATTTCTACAGAACAGCTTAAAACCATGCGTGACGCTTGCCCCGGTCTTATAAGTATTATTCCCGATGTGCCGTCAGACACCGCAGTTACAGAAAGCGAAAGCGCAGGCAGACTGTTAAAGCCCATTGAAGAAAGCTTTGCGGACTTTTACCGTCTGAAAAACGGCTCCGATATGCCTGAAAATGTTAAAAAAATATTTGCGGATTTACGAGGTGAAGCTTAACGTGAAAGTTCCTTTCACGTTAGCCTCCGGCGGAATATACAAGCCCGTGCGATCTTTCGTGCGCATGTTCGGAAACGCACATGG
>CACZWA010000065.1:0-867 GCA_902784685.1 uncultured Ruminococcus sp. | reverse complement strand
CTCTGCTCCGCAGATAAGAGAATTTTTAATTACTATTTGTGCCGATGCGGAGCGGCGGAATGGAGATTATAATGAGACCGATATATCTTGAAATTGAAGGCTTGCAAAGCTATAAAAATTTGCAGAAAATAGATTTTGAAAAGCTTATGGAGGGCGGTCTGTTCGGAATTTTCGGCAAAACGGGCAGCGGAAAATCCACCGTTCTTGACGCAATAACTCTTGCACTTTACGGCAAGGTAAGCCGCGCCTCACGAGGAACGCAGGGTATAATGAACAGCGAAAGCGACCGTATGCGTGTACTTTTTAAGTTTTCGCTTATGCAGGGCGACGAGCGTAATGTTTACCTTATTGAGCGTGTTTTTGCACGCAAAAACGGAGCGGCAATCGAGCCTAAAACCGCCAGAATGTTCCTTTGCAAGCCCGAAGGTGAGCTTCCTCTTGCCGAAAAAGTTAAAGATATTGAGCAGGTTGTAACGGAGCTTATCGGGCTTGAATACGAGGACTTTACACGGGCTGTCGTTCTTCCGCAGAATAAATTCCACGAATTTTTGACAATGGAAAAATCAAAAAAGCTTTCAATGCTTGAAAGGCTTTTTAATTTAAGTGAATACGGCGAAAAGCTTAACGAAAAAGTTAAAGTGAAAAGCTATGAAACCGAAAAGGAATTTGAAAATATAAAGGGTACTCTTTCGGCTGTCGGAAATTCCGATGACAATGCGCTTGCCGCCGCAAAGAAAAAATTTGCGGAGCTGGAAAGCAAAAAAACAGCCGAGCTTGAAGGTTTTAAAAACGCCGAAAACGATTATGTCAGAATTAAGGATTTATACGAAACCTCATTGCGCTTAACAAAGCTTGAAAGCGACCTTG
>CACZWA010000064.1 GCA_902784685.1 uncultured Ruminococcus sp. | reverse complement strand
CTCGGTACCCGAACAGGTAACATGCGCTGAAATTGAAGGACGAAAACAGATTAAATATATTATGAATTTTCTGAAAAACAATGTCGCCGGCTGCGAAAATATTACGCTTGTGCAAAGCGCAAACAACATCGGAGTAAGAGAGTCGAGGCGTATGGTCGGCGAATACACCTTAACTCTTGAAGATGTATCGGAAAGCAAAAAGTTCGAGGATTCCGTTTTTTGCTGTTCCAATTCGATAGATATTCACAAAAAAGGCAGAGTCGATTACGTTGAACGCAAATCAAAAGAGCCTTATTTTATACCGTACCGCTCACTTCTCGCAAGCGGCATCGACAATTTACTTGCCGCAGGAAGGTGCATTTCTGCCGAGCGTGCAGTACTCGGTGCAATAAGAGTAATGCCGCCATGCTTTGCAATGGGTCAGGCGGCAGGAACAGCGGCGGCAATTGCCGTTTCCTCCAAAAAAAGTCCTAAAAACATTGATATAGTATCACTTGTTTCCACGCTTAAAGCAGACGGAGTATATTTACCGTAAACGGTAATAATAACGGTTGAGCAGCCCCGCAAAAGCGGAGCTGCTCTTTAAAGTGAATATTTATGGTCCGAAGCTATATTAATAACTTCAGAAAACCGCTAAAATTTCCGACATCTTTTATCAGAACAATCGCCTGTCGGCGAGCAATTGTTTGTGTTATTATTATATCATTTTTTTGACAAATGTTTTGCTTATCTGTTCAAGCGACACTATGCCGCCTTTCTACTATTTATTATAATATCTTACATCCATTTACGCATATGCATAAGAGCGCTTTTTTCAAGGCGGCTCACCTGCGCCTGCGATATTCCAATTTCTTCGGCAACCTCCATTTGAGTTCTTCCCCTGTAAAATCGGAGCTGTAAAATGTGTTTTTCACGCTCGCTTAAATTTTCCATTGCCTGCCTTAAAGCAATTTCCTGAATCCAATTTTCATCGCTGTTTTTGCTGTCTTTAACCTGGTCAACAATATATGCGGCGTCTTCTCCGTCGTGATATACCGGTTCAAAGAGCGAAACAGGGTCTGCAATAGCATTGAGCGCAAAAACAACCTCCTCGGTTTCAAGCCCCATTTCTTTGGCAATATCTGCCGCAGTAGGTTCCTGCCCTGTTTTGTTTGTAAGCTCTTCTTTTGTTTTAAGGGCACGGTATGCCGTATCACGAAGCGACCTGCTTACTCTGATTGCGTTATTGTCACGAAGATAACGGCGTATCTCGCCTATAATCATAGGAACGGCATAAGTTGAAAACTGCACACCGAGCGTTAAGTCAAAGTTTTCCATTGCCTTTATAAGCCCCACACAGCCCACCTGAAAAAGGTCGTCAACGTGTTCACCCCTGCCCGAAAACCGCTGAATAACACTCAAAACAAGGCGCAGATTTCCTTCAATAAACTCGTCCTTTGCTTCTTTATCTCCCGCTTTCACCCTTTTTAGAAGTTCCGTTTTCTTTTCACTGTTCAGAATCGGTAATTTTGCCGTATTAACGCCGCAAATTTCGACTTTATTCATATATCCGCACCTTCCTAACTTTTTCTTAATTAAATTTTGCCCGATTATAAAAAAATAATACCGTGTATTTGACAATATATAAATTTAATGTTATACTTTTAATTAAGAATATTTTTCCTTTTGGGAGGGATTTTTTTGATATATATTTTGCTCGGACTTATAGCTGTAATGCTGATTATGATGATAATCGTCATAATTCTGCTTTTAAATCCGCGGAAAAACGACGGCATTATCCGTGATGAATTTTCGGCTCAGCGCCGTGACAATTTAAACCAGTTCCAGCAAAACCGCGAGGAGCTTGCAGGAAGCATTGCACGTTTTTCCGCTTCAATAGACGCAAAAATGGAAACGCAGAGCCGCCTTATTTCGTCACGGCTTTATGAAATTGAACAGCGCAACGAAAAATCAATTGAACAAATAAGAAAAACCGTTGATGAAAACCTTGATAAAACTCTGAGCGAGCATATCGGGCAGTCTTTTAAGGCAGTAAGCGACCGACTCGAACAGGTAAACAGAGGAATAGGAGAAATGCACAGCATTGCCGAAAGTGTCGGCGACCTTAAAAAAGTTCTTTCAAATGTAAAAAACAGAGGAGTATGGGGCGAACTTCAGCTTGACAGACTGCTATCGCAAATGCTTTCAACCGAGCAGTACGAAAAAAACTTTGCCGCAAAACCCGGCAGCGGAAGCTCGGTGGAATTTGCCGTTAAAATTCCTTCGGGAGATAATATATTGTATCTTCCGATTGATTCAAAATTCCCGATAGAAAGCTATACAAGGCTTTTAGACGCTTACGACAACAATCCCGATATGGCTGAAAAATATGCCAAAGAGCTTGAGGACGCCATAAAAAAATCCGCAAAGGATATATCCGAAAAATATATAAATCCGCCGCTTACAACCGATTATGCGCTTATGTTTTTGCCGATTGAAGGGCTATACTGTGAAGCGGTGCGCCGTGACGGCATGATAGAACAGCTCCAGCAAAAATACAGAGTGATAATTTCGGGTCCTACAACGCTCACTGCGCTTCTAAGCAGTTTGCAGACGGCATTCCGCTCCGCCGCTCTCGAAAAAAAGGCGGCCGAGGTTTCTGTTGCACTTAGCGATATCAAAAGCGAATTTGAAAAATTCGAGTCAACTCTTTCGGATGCTCAGAAGAATTTACAGCGCACAAGCTCCGACCTTGACAAGCTTATAGGGGCAAGGACTCGCAGTATAATTAAAAAACTTGATTCTTTCGAGCGAACGGAAAGCGAATAATTTAATCAAAAACATTGACTTTTTCGGCGATTTGTGCTATTATATATTTTGGAATTTTAATGAAACGGAGGCATTTTTATGCACGCTTTTCTTTGGATACTTGCCTTTATAGGTGTGGCAATGATATATCTTGTTCCCTATATCGGCGAAAAAACAGGTATGACCGACAAGGTGAGCTTTATTTTTAAGCTGGTCGGCGTTATTCTTGCCGCCATCTGCCTTGTGGCGTTATATCTGACAGACGGTTTTAAATAAAAAAGTACATGAAAGGTATTGATATAATGGAAAACATTGGACTTGACAAAAACTATGACCCTTCATCGTTTGAGGACAGAATTTACAAAACATGGACAGAAAAGGGCTATTTTCATGCAAAGGTTGATCCCGACAAAAAGCCCTTTACCATTGTAATTCCGCCGCCAAACGTTACCGGTCAGCTTCATATGGGACATGCCTTTGACGAAACCTTGCAGGATATTCTTATAAGATACAAAAGAATGCAGGGATATTCGGCACTTTGGATGCCCGGAACGGACCATGCGGGAATAGCCACACAGATTAAGGTTGAAGCAGAGCTTCGCAAAGAAGGTCTTACAAGATACGACCTCGGCAGAGAAAAATTCCTTGAACGTGTATGGGACTGGAAAAACGAATACGGAAACCGTATTATAAATCAGCTTAAAAAGCTCGGCTCGTCCTGCGACTGGGAACGTGAGCGTTTCACTATGGACGACGGCTGTTCAAAAGCGGTAAGAGAGGTTTTTGTTAACCTTTATAACAAGGGACTTATTTATCAGGGACCGAGAATTATAAACTGGTGTCCCCACTGTATAACGGCACTTTCAAATGAGGAAGTTGAACATACCGAGCAACAAGGCAATTTCTGGCATATTAAATATCCGATAAAAGACTCGGACGATTTTGTTATTATTGCAACAACACGTCCCGAAACACTTCTCGGCGATACCGCCGTTGCGGTTAATCCCGAAGATGAACGCTACAAAGACATTGTAGGCAAAACGCTTATCCTTCCGCTTGTCGGCAGAGAAATTCCCGTTATTGCCGATGAATATGTTGATAAGGATTTCGGTACGGGCTGCGTTAAAATAACGCCTGCTCACGACCCGAATGACTTTGAGGTTGGAAAACGTCATAACCTTGAAATTATAAAGGTATTAAACGACGACGCCACAATAAATGAGTATGGCGGAAAATATGAAGGAATGGATCGCTACGAGGCTCGCCGTGCAATGGTTGCCGACCTCGAAGCCGAAGGACTTCTTGTTAAGGTTGAGCCTCACACTCACAATGTCGGCACTTGTTACCGCTGCGGAAGCACGGTAGAGCCGATTGTTTCAAAACAATGGTTTGTAAAAATGCCTCCGCTTGCAGAGCCTGCTTTAAAAGCCGTAAACGAAGGTAAAACTCGTTTTGTACCCGAAAGATTTACAAAAATATATAACAACTGGATGGAAAGCGTTTTCGACTGGTGTATATCACGTCAGCTTTGGTGGGGACACAGAATACCTGCTTTTTACTGTGATGACTGCGGCGAAACAACCGTTTCAAAAGAGGACATAACAGTTTGCCCGAAATGCGGCGGCAAGGTTCATCAGGAAGAAGATGTGCTTGATACATGGTTTTCATCTGCGCTTTGGCCGTTTTCTACTCTCGGCTGGCCGGATAACACAGAAGAGCTTAAATATTTTTATCCGACCGATGTGCTTGTAACCGGATACGATATTATTTTCTTCTGGGTATCGAGAATGATTTTCTCCGGCATTGAGCATATAGGCGAAGTTCCGTTTAAGCATGTGTTTATTCACGGTCTTGTGCGTGACGGCAAAGGTGAAAAAATGTCGAAATCAAAGGGTAACGGTGTTGACCCGCTTCAGATAATTGATATGTACGGCGCAGACGCTTTAAGACTTACGCTTGTTACCGGCGTTGCTCCGGGTAACGATATGCGTTTCCCCGTAACTTACGACCCGCCTGTTCCCGAAGGGCAGAACCCCAACCCCGAAATAAACAAGATTGTCGGCTCAAAAACCGTTGAAGCAAGCCGTAACTTTGCAAACAAGATTTGGAACGCATCGAGATTTACCCTTATGAATCTCGATATTGATAAATTTGCTCTTCCGAGCGCAGATAAACTGTGCATTGAAGATAAATGGATTCTTTCAAAATTCAATGCGCTTGTTTCCGATGTAACCGAAAATCTTGATAAATTTGAACTCGGCATAGCTGTTTCAAAGCTATATGATTTCCTTTGGGACAACTTCTGCGACTGGTATATTGAGCTTGTAAAACCACGTCTTTTCGACAAGGAAAATCCAACAAGAGACGCCGCTCAGAACGTACTTTGCTATGTTCTTTCAAACTCAATGAAATTGCTTCATCCGTTTATGCCTTTCATAACGGAAGAAATATGGCAGCATCTTCCTCACGAAGGCGAAAGCATAATGATTTCGCAGTGGCCAACATCAAGCGACGCTCTTAATTTCCCCGAGGCTGCCCGTGATATGGAAAAAATTATGGCGGCAATAAAAGCTGTAAGAAATGTTCGCACGGAAAAAAATGTTCCAAACTCCAAAAAGGCAAAACTTATAATTGTAACTACGCAGGGTGACGTTTTCAACCAGGGAAAAATGTTCTTTGAAAAGCTTTGCTCCGCTTCGGAAACAGTTATAACCACAGATAAATCAATTGTGCCCGAAACAGCGGTTACGGCAGTTTCGGACAGCGCCGAAATAGCAATTCCGCTTGACGACCTTGTAAATAAGGAAGAAGAAATTGCAAGACTTAAAAAAGAGCAAGCAAGGCTTGAGGGCGAAGTTAAGCGTGCAAGCGGCAAGCTTTCAAACCCCGGTTTTGTAAACAAAGCGCCCGCAAAGCTCATTGAAGAAGAAAAGAATAAGCTTGCTATGTACGAGGAAATGCTCGCAAAAGTTAAAGAAAGCCTTGCTAAATTCTGATTAGGGTGATTTTTATTGAATATAACCTTGCTTTGCGTTGGCGGAATGAAAGAAAAGTTTTATAAAGACGCCTGCGCAGAATATATAAAAAGACTCGGCAGATTCGGCAAAATAAAGGTAACCGAACTGCCCGAAGCTCACGGTAAAGACAGTCAGGATACCGAAAAAGAAGGAAAATCCGTTATAAAAGCTATTCCGAAAGGAAGCTATGTAATTGCCCTCTGCGTTGAGGGCAAACAGCTTTCTTCCGAGAAGCTTGCAGAAAAAATTCAGAAACTAAGTCTTGACTCATTAAGCGAAATAACTTTTATAATCGGCGGCTCGGACGGACTTTCAAACGAAGTTAAATCAGCCGCAGATTTTAAACTGAGTTTTTCGGAAATGACTTTTCCCCACCGCCTTATGCGCGTTATTCTGCTTGAACAGATTTATCGTGCATTTACAATAATTGAAGGCAGCGCTTATCACAAATAATAAAAAATTTATGTGTTTTTTTGCGGTTTTTTTATATAAATGTAATAAAAATGCACAAAAACGAAAAAAAGGCTTTTCTTTTTTGCGATTTGGGTGTATAATTATATTGTAAATATTTTATGGGAGTATTCACTTTTTTAATTACATATTCTGAAAGGATTGATTAAACGATGTTAGTATCGGCAAAAGACATGCTTGTTAAAGCAAAAGCCGGCAAATATGCTGTCGGTCAGTTTAACATTAATAACCTTGAGTGGACAAAAGCAATTTTACTTACGGCTCAGGAAAACAATTCTCCGGTTATCCTCGGTGTTTCCGAAGGCGCAGGGAAATATATGTGCGGCTTTAAAACAGTTGCAGATATGACAAAAGCCATGATAGACGAACTCGGAATTACCGTTCCTGTTGCTCTTCATCTCGACCACGGCAGCTATGAAGGCGCAAAAAAGGCTATTGCAGCAGGTTTTTCTTCGGTAATGTTTGACGGCTCAAAATATGCTATTGATGAAAACATCGAAAAAACAAAGGAAATTATCGCTCTTGCAAATTCCAAAGGAATTTCGGTTGAAGCTGAAGTCGGCGCAATAGG
Organism: uncultured Ruminococcus sp.; assembly: GCA_902784685.1. Classification (GTDB taxonomy): domain Bacteria; phylum Bacillota; class Clostridia; order RUG12999; family RUG12999; genus RUG12999. Next base: position 496 of record CACZWA010000064.1, on the reverse strand, counting down.
CGGCGAAGAAGATGGAGTTGTCGGCGGCGGCGAGGTTGCAGACCCCGACGAATGTAAGCAGATTGCCGACCTCGGCGTTGATATGCTTGCCGCAGGTATAGGCAACATTCACGGAAAATATCCCGCAAACTGGGCAGGTCTTAATTTTGACGTGCTTGCACAAATTCAGGAAAAAACAGGCATTATGCCTCTTGTTCTTCACGGCGGCACCGGTATTCCGGCAGATATGATTAAAAAAGCAATTTCGCTCGGCGTTTCAAAAATCAATGTTAATACAGAATGTCAGCTTTCGTTTGCCGATGCAACAAGAAAATATATTGAAGCAGGCAAAGACCTTGAAGGCAAAGGCTTCGACCCCCGTAAGCTTCTTGCTCCGGGCTTTGAAGCAATTAAAGCTACCGTTAAAGAAAAAATGGAGCTTTTCGGTTCAGTTAACAAAGCGTAAAATTTCAAAACACAAAAAGCAGCTCTGCACGGAGCTGCTTTCAGCTTAATG
>CACZWA010000063.1 GCA_902784685.1 uncultured Ruminococcus sp. | reverse complement strand
ATCTCTTGATATAAGGCTTTTATAGTAAAAAAACAGAACCGTAACTTTGTATCAAAATTACGGTTCTTCTTTGGCTGGGATAGAAGGATTCGAACCTCCGAAATGCGTGGGTCAGAGCCACGTGCCTTACCGCTTGGCGATATCCCAATATTTTTTTGACAATATATATTATACCACGCATTTAAATGTTTGTCAAGCAAAAAATATAAAAAAATCGGTGAATTGTGAAAAGTTTTTGAAAAGGCTTGTTATGATTTTTGTTTCTCGGAAATGGTTTCAAGAAGATATTTTGAATATTGCAAGCTTGCAAAACTTGTTATTACGGCTTTTAAAAGACGGATTTCGGGCGTGTCGTCACAGGAAAAAATACTTTCGGGAAGCCCTGAAAAAGCATTTTTAAGTCCAAGTTCAAGCTGCTCGCAGAAAATATCATATGTCTGCGGAATATCATAGCTTTCAAGAAGCAGAGTTATACCCCTGCATATTTCGGATATACCCATTATTTGTTTCAGAACGCATACGGGAATAAGATATGCAAGGTGGTCTCGGTCATATTTTTTGTTTTTCGGAGGCTTCACAACCTTTTGCTTAACGTAATTGTTAATCATGGTTGAGGTAACAATTTTGTTTTTATCACCGACAAAGCAACTGAAATTTTTTTCTATTATGCTTACAACCTGATCCATGTAAAGCTCTATATCGGGAAGCTCGTTCCACCTGGGACAGTGAAAATTTATAATATCTTCATATATAATCATATTTACCAGCCCTTTTTATAAACTTTATATTTATATTACCATATTGCTCGTCAAAAGTCAAGCGTATAAATGAAATAACCGATGTATTTTGCTTGACAACCGAGCGTATTATATGGTAAAATATGTTATAAGGGAAGGTGTTTGATTTTGGGGAATTTTATTTTTAAAAATTGTGGAGAAATAAGCTACGGCTATTCGGATGATGAAAGGCTTAATAATGGGCTTTGCTACGGTTTTTCCACAAGGAACGGCGGCGTAAGCTCAGGTCCGCTCGATTCTCTTAATCTCGGCGTAAACAGACCCGACAAACGTGAAAATCTGATTGAAAATTACAGAAGATTTTGCATGGCTGTCGGTATAGATTACCATGACGTTGTTTTGCCGAAACAGGTTCATTCTTCCGTGATTACGGCGGTTACCGCAAAAGATAGAGGGAAAAGGCTTATTGCCCCTTCCGACTTGCCCGATTGTGACGGCTTTATTACGGCAGACGTTGGCGTTGCACTCGGTATTTTTTATGCGGATTGTACGCCTGTTCTGCTTTTTGATACAAGAGTAAAATGCCTCTGCCTTGTGCATTGCGGTTGGAGAGGAACAGTTCGTGGTTTTGCCGAGACAGGGGTTATAACCATGATAAACGATTTTAACTGCCGACCTAAAGATATTCATGCGGTTATAGGTCCCTGCATAGGCAGCTGCCATTTTGAAGTGGGCGAGGAAGTTAAGGACGAGTTTGATAAAGCGGTTTTGTCCGGATATATAAAAAACGGCAAAAAAGAAGGGAAATTTTTTGCCGACCTTAAAGGCGCAAACAGAGAGTATCTTTTGCGCGCCGGAGTGGACGAAGAAAATATAACGGTATCGGGCGACTGCACATACTGCATGAAAGATAAATATTTTTCGCACCGCGCCTGCGGTGCGGATACCGGCAGAATGGCGGTTATTGCAAAAATAAAATAATAAAGGATGTAAATATGGAACAGGAATTTTATCACTATGATGACAGAAAAGAGTTTGGGAAAACGGCGTCACGCTGTTCAATTGCTTTAATTTTATATGTTGCGCTTCAATATAGTATGGTTTTTTCGTTTGCGTTTGCGGCAACAATAGCGGAAAAAGTCAGCGGCGGAAGCGTGGATTTTCACTTTCTTTTAAGCGGTAACAATGCCGAGATATTTTTAAGCGTTGTTACTGCACTATTGTCATTTTTTATTGTGTTTACGGGTGTTTTTCACAAAAGCTTTTTTGCCTCTTTAAAAGGAAGAACGGCTTTTGACGAAGCACATCTCGTTACGGTAGGCAAGGGATTATGCGCTATGCTGCTTTCGGCAGTTATCGGCGGACTTTTTTACGCTTGTTTCAGTTTTGTTCTTGGACTTTTCGGTCACAGTTACGATGCGGAAGCGGTGCTGGGTAAGGAATATACAGGTATCGGCAACGCAGTATATATCATATACGGTTGCGTTATTGCACCTGTTTTGGAAGAACTTATATTCAGAGGATATATTATAGGAAGTCTTAAAAAGTACAGCACTGAAGCGGCAATTTTCATATCAGCGGCAATGTTTGCGCTTATGCACGGCGTGTATGCGCAGATGCCGATTACATTTCTTGCTGGGCTTGTTCTCGGTTGCGTGGCGATATATCGCGGGTCTGTTGTCACCACGATTTTAATGCATGCGCTTTATAACTCGGCAATAATGTTGTATGAGAAGCAAGCGGAAGGCGGTGCTTTTTTGGGAATAGCATCACTTGTTATGTTTGCGGCGTGCGTATGCGGCGGAATAAATATATTTACGGCTATAAAAAATATGATATGGGCGGACGGAAAAGAGAGCGGAAAATATTGCGGTATTTTCTTTACGAGAATTGCCGCGCTTTTGTTTGCGGCGGTGCATATTGCAATCGGAGCAAGTCTGATTAAATAGCTTGAAAGGAGCAAAAAATGAGTATTGAAAAGAAATCTTTCGGTTTTGCGGAAGGAAAAGAAGCGGAGCTTTATGCTTTAAAAAACGAAAACGGTATGGAGGTCACTGTAACAAACTACGGCGCAAATATTGTTGAAATTAAAGTGCCTGATAAAAACGGAAAACTTACAGACGTTGCCCTCGGTTACGAAACGGCGGCGGAGTATGCGGCAGGAGAAGGTAATTTCGGAGCAACAGTCGGAAGATATGCCAACAGAATAGGTAAAGGACATTTTACTCTTGAAGGCAAGGAATATAACCTTTATATAAACAATAACAGCAATCACCTGCACGGCGGAAAAGTGGGCTACAACAAGGTTTTTTGGACTGTGGCAGGCTTTGGCGGCGGAAATGAACCGTATCTTATGCTGAAATTTATTGATACTCCGAGCAGAGAGGGGTATCCCGGTACGCTTACGGTAAACGTAAAGTTTACACTTAAAAAAGACAATGCGCTTGAAATAGAATATACCGCAAACACGGACGAGACAACAATAGTAAACCTTACAAATCATTCCTATTTTAACCTTAACGGCGCAGGAAACGGCGATATTTTGGGTCATACGCTTAAAATCTGCTCGGACAGCTTCACTCCGACTGACGAAGAGCTTATCCCTACGGGAGAAATATGCCCCGTTAAAGGAACTGCCATGGATTTTAACACTCCAAAGCCGATTGGCAGAGATATTAAAAGTAACTACGAACCGCTTGTTCTTGCCGGCGGTTACGACCATAACTATATTTTGGGCGGAGACCGTGAAATGAAGCTTGCGGCTGTTGCAAATGCAGATAAAAGCGGAATATCCATGCAGGTTTATACAGACAAGCCCGGTATTCAGCTTTATACGGGAAATTTCCTTGAAGGCGACCAAAAAGGCAAAGGCGGCATATATTACGAGAAAAAGGCGACCAAAAAGGCAAAGGCGGCATATATTACGAGAAAAACTACGGTTTTTGTCTTGAAACGCAGTTTTACCCCGATTCACCGAACAATCCGCAGTTTCCGTCGTGTGTGCTTACGCCCGATATGACATATAATTACACAACGGTTTATAAATTCGGAATTGACAAATAAAGGCTCGGAAAGGAAGCGAGAATATGAAGCATATTTACAGAACTCAGGGCACTTGCGCAACGCAGATAAGCTTTGATATGGAGGACGGAGTTGTAAGAAATGTTGCCTTTACAGGCGGTTGCAACGGAAACCTCAAGGCTGTATCAACACTTGTTGACGGAATGACGCCAAAGCAAATAGCCGAAAAATGCAAGGGAATAAAATGCGGCTTTAAGCAGACATCGTGCGCCGACCAGCTTGCAAATGCCGTTTTAAAGGCATATAACGAAGGGAAATAGGATTTATTGGGAGAGAAAAACAAATGGATTTTAGCGAGTACAAATACAAATTAGAAATGCATTGCCACTCAAAGCCTGTCAGCTTTTGCGCAAGATGTACGGTTCAGGAGGTTGCGGAGAGATATAAAGCACTTGGCTATGACGGCATTGTGCTGACAAACCATTTTAACAAAAGTGATTGTGAGCGCAGAGGCGAAGGGCTTGAGAAATTTGTTGAAGGCTATATTAAAGACTATCGGGACCTTAAAGAAGAATGTGAAAAGCTTGGAATTAGAGTATATCTCGGTATGGAGATAAAGTTTTCAAATGTAAACGCCAACGAATATCTTGTTTACGGAGTAGACGAAGATGATGTAAGAAAAGCGGCGGAATATCTTGAAGGAACACATGAAGACTTTTACAAAGGCTTTAAAAATGATGTTAATCTTATATATCAGGCGCACCCGTTCAGACAGAATATGGTACCCATGCCGATGGATTTTTTGGACGGTTACGAGGTGTTTAATATGCATCCGGGGCATAACAGCGCACCGGGGATTGCCGCAAAGTATGCGGCGCAGTTTGAAGGCTCTTTAAAAATTGGAGGCTCGGATTTTCACGAGCCGGGCCGTGAAGGAATGATTGCTCTTTGCACAAAAATATTGCCGGGCAGCTCTAAAGAGCTTACCGATATATTAAAAAAGCAGGATTTTGTTTTCAGGTTGGGCGACAGTATAATAATTCCATAGCCTGAACAAAATATATCCGGACGGTGAATTATATGAAACGGACGGATATTGTTACAGATATTGCATTTATTACGGCAGGCTCGCTTATTCTTTCAAGCGGTATAAATTTTTTTCTTGTGCCGAATGAAATTGCGGCAGGCGGAGTAAGCGGCATTGCGACCGTACTGTACTTAAAACTTGGCGTTCCGCTGGCGGCAAGCGTAGTTGTGCTGAACGGAATAATATTTGCTTTCGGCTTTAAGCTTTTAAGCCGCTATGAACTTGTGAAAAGCCTTGTGGGAACAGCTTCTTTATCGGTTTTTCTTGAAATCACAAAGAATATTTACGCATATTCGGGTGATATGCTTATTGCGGCAGTTTTCGGCGGAGTTTTGAGCGGCACGGGAATAGGACTTACCGTTTCAAGAGGCGCTTCAACAGGCGGAAGCGATATGACAGGGCTGATGTTTGCAAAAAAGTTTAAAACGGTAAGGGCGTCTGCTGTTATTTTTATTTTTGACGCCGCTGTTATTGCGGTATCGGGCTTTGCTTTTAAAAATATTACGGTTATGCTCTATGCGGTAATAGCGGTTTATATATCGGCAAAGGCGACAGATGCGCTGACGGTTTACGGCAGTGCGGTAAAGAGCGTGCAGATTATTTCTGCAAAATATGACGAAATTGCAGAGAGAATAATGCATGAACTTAAAAGGGGCGTAACGGGCATATACGCAAAAGGTTTATATATGAACAAAGAAAGTATGATGCTGGTTTGCGCCGTTGGCCGCCGTGAAATCGGTAGGCTGCTTCGCATTGTAAAAGAGCTTGACCGAAATGCTTTTGTTATCAGTTACGATGTAAAGAGAGTTCTCGGAGAGGGGTTTGAAAAAATTGAAGGGTAAAAAATACGCCTTTTTTATAGATATTGACGGTACGCTCACATATAAGTCGGCGCTGCCTTCGGATAAGGTTTTAACGGCACTTAGAAAAGCACAGTCGCTCGGACACAAGGTATTCATAAATACAGGGCGAGCAAGAGGCTTTGTAAGCGACGAGCTTATCGGCTGCCTTCCTTTTGACGGAATAATTTGTGCGCTTGGGCAGTTTGTTGAGATTGAGGGAAGAGTGCTTAGAAACGTTTGCCTTAAAGAAGAACAGGTAAGCCGCATTGTGGATTGGGCTCACGAAAACGGCAGGACAGGCTATTCTGAAGGAGTTCACAGCGTTTACAGCATAAACGATAAAAATACCAAGTATGAAAATATTGAAGAAACAGATTATAAAAATATTTCAAAAATTCTTGTATGGGGCGAGCTTTCAGACGAAGCCGAAAAGCTGATAGGCGACGGACTGCGTTTTTACAGACACAAATCATATACGGAAACTGTAATAAAGGGTTACAGCAAAGCGGCGGCAATGTTCGATGTGCTTATAGAAATAGGTTTTCCGAAGGATTCATGCGTTGCTGTGGGCGACAGCGAAAACGATATGGAAATGATTTGTGAAGCGGCGGTTGGCATAGCTGTCGGTAACGCAACCGAGGAGCTTAAAAAAGCGGCGGATTACATAGCAAAATCAAACGAGGAGGACGGCGTTGCGGATGCCGCCGAATATATAATGAAACTTACCGAAGAAAAATAGGCTTAAAATATTGACTTTTTCTTTAATATGGTGTATAATTTATATGGGTTAGATATTTCTAACCCATAAATTAAAAAACACAGTTAGTTATTGCTAATGATGTTAGTTTTTATTTACTGCAAGAGGTGATAAAATGCCTTTTCTTGAAATAAAAGAGCTTAAAAAAAGTCTTGGCTCAGGCGAAGGAAAAGTTGAGGTTTTAAAAGGAATTGATATGTTTGTGGAAAGAGGCGAAATTTGCGCGGTTTTGGGGGCGTCGGGAAGCGGAAAATCCACGCTTCTTAACGTTATCGGCGGGCTTGACAGAGCCGACGGCGGAAGTATAATTATTGACGGCGCAGATATTGCCAAAATGAACGATACTAAACTTTCTGCATACAGAAGGGAATTTTTAGGCTTCGTTTTTCAATTTTATAATCTTGTTCCAAACCTCACGGTAGAGGAAAATATTCAGCTCGGCGAATATCTTGCCTCTAAGCCGCTTGATATGGAAGAAATTATTGACGTGCTTGGGCTTAATGAGGTACGAAACAGGTTTCCGAGCGAGCTTTCGGGCGGACAGCAACAGAGATGTTCAATCGGCAGGGCGCTTGTTAAAAATCCAAAGCTTCTTCTTTGTGATGAACCGACAGGTGCGCTCGACTACAAAACCTCGAAAGATATTTTATCTCTTGCGGAAAAAATAAACAGAGAATATAAAACAACAATAGTTATGGTAACGCATAACAGAGAAATAAGCCGAATGTGCGGAAAGACCGTAAATATTAAAGACGGAGCAGTTTATAAAACGGAAATAAACGAAAATATAGTTCCTGCGGCAGAGCTGGAATGGTAATAGCGGCGGAGTTGATATAAGCCATGATTTTAAACAAAAGGATTCCGAGAGAGCTTAAAGATAATTTCATAAGGAATTTTGCAATGTTTCTTATAATAGTAATGGTCACGGCAATTATAGCCGCCATGTGCCTTTCTGCGGACGATATTGAATATACCGTTCACGACGAGTGGTTAAGGTGTAATATCGAGGACGGAAGCTTTGAGACATATGCGCCGCTTTCTGCAAGAAATTTTAAAGAGCTTGAGGAGCTTGACGCAGAGATTGAGCGTATGTTTTATTCTGATATTCCTTCGGAAAACGGCACGGAGCTTAGAGTTTTTGCTTTAAGAAACCGCATAAATCTTGCAAATGTGGATATCGGCTATTTACCCGAAGACAAAAATGAAATTTTTATAGACAAAATTTTTGCAAAAAACCACAATCTTTCGTTGGGTGATGCCATTGCCTTAAACGGTGAGGATTTTTATATAACGGCAATCGGCACTTTGCCCGATTACAGTTACATTTTGCAGAATGACGGAGATGTGTCGGCAAACGACGATTTCGGCATAGCGGCGGTGAGAAGTGCTGATTTCGGCTCACTCACCAAAGGCTACAAAACTGTTTACCATTATGCATTCAGGCTCGGAAACTGTACGGCAAGACAGCTTAAAGAAAAACTGATTAAGCTTGATTTTGACTATTCGGCAGTAAAAGATACATATATAAAAGCAGAAACCTCGGCGGATTTAAAAGGCGCTTTTTCGGAGAGTATAGGCGAGCTTAAACGGGGAAGTAATATGCTTGCCTTTGCCATTGAGCAGTTTGGTGAGAATCTTGAAAACGGCGGAATAGAGGCGGAAACAGAGCCGCTTTATGACGGCGCTTACGCAATATCTTCCGGGCTTGAAAGCCTTGAAAACGCTTTCGGTGAATATCTTCCGGGCAAGGGCAGTGTCAAAATTGCAAATCTTACGGCGTTTAGCGAGGCAAAGGACAGCACAAGAATAAACGACGCACTTGACGACTCAAAAATAAGCAAACAGTCGGCGCTTATCTTAGGAATTATTATGTTTGCGCTTCTTATATATATGCTGGCAATTTTTGCTTCGGAAAATATAGAAAAAGAGCATACCGTAATAGGTACGCTTTATGCGCTCGGTTACAGTAAGAAAGAAATATGCCTGCATTATATGGCTGTGCCTGCCGTTATTACTCTTTGCGGAGTGGCGGTCGGCGCTGTGGGCGGCTTTTTTCTGGGAGACGCTTTTGTTTCCGAATATACCGCTATGTACAGCTTTGCGGAGCTTAAACATATTTATCCGCTTTATCTTATTGTTTATCTTATAGCCGTGCCGATAGTTTTAACCTTTGCAATAAACGGTTTTGTGCTGTATAAAAGGCTGAACCGTACTCCGATAGCCATGATAAGGGGAGGCAGAGCCGGAAGCATAAAGAAATTCACTATAAAAAGCGATAGTTTAAGTTTTGCCTCAAAGTTTAAATTAAGACAGCTAATCCGTGAGTTGCGTGGTAATATAACGCTGTTTGCAGGGCTTGTAATATCAATTCTTCTTATGATGTTTTCCGTTGCGTGTTACAGCAGTATAGACGGATATATAAAAAGTGTTGCAAACGATGTAAAATGTGAATACACCTACTTGCTGCGCAACCCCGTGAGCGATCTTCCGAAAAACTCCGTTATCGGCTTTGCAAGGGGGTTTCAGGTGGATTTTCCTCTGACGGGCGGCGAGATGTCCGTGACTTTGCTCGGAATAGACAGGGATAACCCGTATTTTGATTTTGCGGCGCAAATGGGCGACGCCGCCGATAAAGTTTATATGTCGGACTCCGCAAGAATAAAATTCGGCTATAAAAAGGGAGATAAGGTTGTGTTCCGTGATTCGGCAGATAACAAGCTTTATGCCTTTGAAATAGAGGACGAGGTGCAGTACGGCAACGGAATATATTTCTTTATGAATATTGACGCTATGCGAAAGGCTTTCGGACAGGCGTATATTGATAAAGATGACCTGAAAAAAGGAGAACGCCTGCCAAAGAGCGAAAACTATTATTATAACACGGTTTTTTCGGATAGTGAGATAAATTTCAGGCATAATATGGTATTGACCGAAATAAAAAGGGCAAGCCTTGTGTCGGGCGCGGAAAAGTTTATGACCCTTATGTGGAGCATGATTGTTATGATGATTGTCATTTCGGTGGTGATTTTTGTTGCCGTGATGTATCTGCTTATGAAGCTCGAAATAGACCGAAGCAGTTTTTCCGTTTCGCTTATGAAAGCGCTCGGTTACGATGAAAAAACGGTAAATTCGCTGTACCTTTCAAATTCGCTGTATATGGTTATTCTGGCGACTGTAATCGGAGTGCCGCTTTGCAGATGGATTGTCGAGCTGATATATCCGTTTTGCGTGTCCAACGTTAACGGAGCAATAATGTGCAAAATGGGCTTTTGGCATTATGCCGTCGTTGCGGCGGTTATTGTAATATCGTATTTTATGACGTACTTTATGCTTACGGGCTATTTGCGTAAAATTAAACTTACCGATATATTAAAAAACAGAGAATAGGAGAGATGTATCATGTTAAAAACAACGCTTAAAATTGACGGCATGATGTGCGGAATGTGCGAAGCGCACATAAATGACGCCGTAAGAAAAAATTTTGACGTAAAAAAGGTTTCGTCATCACATTCAAAGGGCGTGACCGAAATAATTTCGGAAAACCCTGTGGACGAAACAAAGCTGAAAAAAGTAATTGAAGAAACGGGATACACACCGGTTTCGGTAAAAACCGAGCCGTATAAGAAAAAGTTTTTGGGTATATTTTAGCGTATGGGCGGCAATTTGCCGCCCATACGCTAAAATATACCCAAAAACTTTTTCTTATACGGCTCGGTTTTTACCGAAACCGGTGTGTATCCTGTTTCTTCAATTACTTTTTTCAGCTTTGTTTCGTCCACAGGGTTTTCCGAAATTATTTCGGTCACGCTCTTTGAATGTG